>JAKONM010000012.1 GCA_022701925.1 Microbacteriaceae bacterium | reverse complement strand
GCAGCACCAGCACGAAGGCGATCAGCGTGACCAGGTCGACCAGCACCTGCGTCAGCGCCAGGTCCGGCGCCCCCTGCAGGGCGAACATCACGGCCATGCCGAACCCGGTGACGCCGACCAGCACCACGGCCTGGAAGCGCTTCGTCGCGGCGGCGGCCGCGACGGCCGCGATGGACATCAGCACGGCCACGACCGCCTGGGCCGGGGTGGCGAACAGCTCGGGCACCGCGGCCGAGTCGGTGGCCACCAGCACGGCGGTCGTGCCGAGCACGAAGACGATCAGGATGATCGCCAGGTAGAAGGGCAGGGACCCCCGCTGGATGGTCGCCGTGGTCCGCGTGGAGACGGTGTCGATGCCGCGCACGACGGCGCGGTACACGCTCTCCGCGCTCCAGGAGGGGTGCAGCGCCGACTGCACCCGCGTCAGCGGGCCCCGCAGCAGGAACAGCGCGACGCCGCCCGCGACCGTGACGGCCGACAGCAGCAGCTCGACGGTGAACCCGTGCCACAGCTCCAGGTGGCCCGCCTCGCCCGGCAGCCCGGCGGCCGCGGCCGCGGCGACGGGGTCGACGACGAGCGGGGCCAGCGGTCCGAGCACCAGGCAGGCCAGCGCGAGCACGGCGGGCGGCGCCAGGAAGGCGGGCTTCTCCGGCGTCACCTCGGTCTGCACGACGCCCGGCTTGGTCGCGAAGGCGCCCCACACGAACCGCAGCGCGTAGGCGACCGTCAGCACCGAGCCGAGCACCACGCCGGCCAGGGCGATCGGGCCCCAGGGCGCCCCCGCCTCGCCCAGCGCGATCAGCACCGACTCCTTGGCGACGAACCCGAGCATCGGGGGCAGGCCGGCCATCGACGCGGCGGCCAGCCCGGCGGTCGCCGCCAGCACGGGCAGCCGGCGCCCCAGCCCCGACAGGTGCCGCAGGTCGCGGGTGCCGACCGCGTGGTCGACGATGCCGGTGACCAGGAACAGGGTCGACTTGAACAGGGCGTGCGCGACGAGCAGCCCGACGCCGGCCAGCTGGCTGGCGGCGGTGCCGATGGAGCAGATGACCATCAGGAAGCCCAGCTGCGCCACGGTGCCGCCCGCCAGCACCAGCTTGAGGTCGTGCTCGCGCAGCGCGCGCCAGCCGCCGATCAGCATCGACAGCACGCCCAGCGTCACCAGCACCTCGCGCCAGCCGGGGGCGGCGGCGAAGGCGGGCGCCAGCCGCAGCACCAGGTAGACGCCGCCCTTCACCATCGCCGCGGCGTGCAGGTAGGCCGACACCGGGGTGGGGGCCGCCATCGCGCCCGGCAGCCAGAAGTGCAGCGGCACGATCGCGGACTTCGAGATCGCACCCACCAGCACCAGGGCGACGCCGGTCACGGTCAGCGGGTCGGTCAGCGGGGGAGGGGAGGCGATCAGGCCGGACAGCGTCGACTCGCCGGCCGCCGCCTGCAGCAGCACCAGGCCGACCAGCATGACGAGGCCGCCGAAGGTGGTGACGAGCAGGGCCTGCAGGGCGGCGCCGCGGCTGGCCCGCCGCTCCGCGTAGTGCCCGATCAACAGGTAGGAGAAGACGCTGGTCAGCTCCCAGAAGGTGAAGAGCAGGTAGACGTCGTCGGCGACGACCAGCCCGTACATCGCGCCGGCGAAGGCGGTGAGCACGCCGGCGAAGCGACCGAGCCCCGGCTCGTCGCGCTTGAAGTACGAGACGCAGTAGAGCAGCACGAGCGCACCGACGCCGGTGACCACCAGGCCGACCGCCCAGGACAGCGGGTCCAGCCGCAGGTCCAGCGCGAAGCCCAGCCTCGGCAGGTACTCGACGCGCTCCCGCGCCTCGCCGGACAGTGCGGCGGGCCCCTGCAGCAGGGTCAGGACGAACGCGACCGTCGGCGGCACGGCGGCGACCAGGAAGACGCGGGTGCCCAGGCGCGGGGTGATCACCGGCACCAGCAGTGCCACGAGGCCGAACAGGACCAGCGCGACGGACATGCGGGCTCCCGTCGGGCAGAGGCGGGCGTCGGAGATGCACGAGGCCGGGCCTCGAAGACGACTCAAGGCTACCGGGGACCCGTCGCCCCGGTGCTCCCGCGGGGTGGGGATCCCCTGCACGGCGCGTGCCCGCGCCGGGATCGTGCACCTGCGGGGCGACGATCTTCCGAGCCTCGACCGCGGCCGGTCGACCGCCCCGTGCGGCGACCTGCCGGAGCCCCGCTGAGCCCGCGTCGGCCGTCTGCCGGTCGCCTGCTGACGCCCACGGCGAACACCGCCGGGAGACCCGGGCGGGCCTCAGTACCGTGGGGCCCACGCCTCGAACGACATGATTGGAAGTGCTGCCAGATGGCCGACTTCAGCCCGACGCCCAGCGTCTTCGACCGCCTTCTGCGGGATCGCATCATCTGGCTCGGCAGCGAGGTTCGCGACGAGAACGCGAACGAGATCGCCGCCAAGCTGCTCCTGCTCGCCGCGGAGGACAGCGAGAAGGACATCTACCTCTACATCAACTCGCCCGGCGGCTCGATCACGGCCGGCATGGCGATCTACGACACGATGCAGTTCGTGCCGAACGACATCGTCACGGTCGGCATCGGCATGGCGGCCTCGATGGGGCAGTTCCTGCTGACGGCCGGCACCCGCGGCAAGCGCTACATCACGCCGAACGCGCGCGTGCTGCTGCACCAGCCCTCCGGCGGCTTCGGCGGCACGTCCAGCGACATCCAGACGCAGGCGCAGCTGATCATCGACATGAAGAACCGGCTCGCGAAGATCACGGCGGACGCCACCGGCCACACGGTCGACCAGGTGAACGCCGACGGCGACCGCGACCGCTGGTTCAACGCGGACGAGGCCCTGGAGTACGGCTTCGTCGACCACATCCGCGCCTCGGCCGCGGACGTCACGGGCGGCGGCGGCACGGACGTGTCGCCGAGCGTCGGCGCCAACCTCTGACCGGCAGACAGGACAGGACCCGAATCATGGACACCCCGCAGTACGGCGGCTGGGGCACGGCCCCGCAGACCCCGTCCAGCCGCTACATCCTCCCGACGTTCGAGGAGCGCACGGCCTACGGCTACAAGCGCCAGGACCCCTACGCGAAACTGTTCGAGGACCGCGTGGTCTTCCTCGGCGTGCAGGTGGACGACGCCAGCGCGGACGACATCATGGCGCAGCTGCTGGTCCTGGAGAGCCAGGACCCCGACCGCGACATCATGATGTACATCAACTCGCCCGGCGGCTCGTTCACGGCCATGACGGCGATCTACGACACGATGCAGTACATCCGGCCGCAGATCTCCACCGTGGTCCTCGGCCAGGCGGCATCGGCCGCCGCGGTCATCGCCGCGGCGGGCGCTCCCGGCAAGCGCCTCGCGCTGCCGAACGCCCGCATCCTGATCCACCAGCCCGCCACCTCCGGCGGCTCCGGCGGGCAGGCGAGCGACATCGAGATCCAGGCCGCCGAGGTGCTGCGCATGCGCACCTGGCTCGAGGAGACGCTGGCGCGCCACTCGAACCGCTCGGTCGAGCAGGTGAACCGCGACATCGAGCGCGACAAGATCCTGAACGGCGCCGAGGCCCTCGAGTACGGCCTGGTCGACCAGGTGCTCTCGACCCGCAAGCAGCAGGTCGCGACCCCGGCGCTCGCGCCCGCCTGATCGAGAACGCCGAAGCGCCCCGACCGGATCCGGACGGGGCGCTTCGGCGTTCTCGGAGAATGCGCCTCCGCGGGATTCGCGCAGAACGGCGGATGGACGCGTCGTGACTCGGAACGGGAACGCGACACCCGATCCACATGCCCCCCGCCCCGCGCCGGGTCCGGGTTAGGCTCGGGACCGAAGCACGTTCATCGTCTGTGGGGGAGAAACGCTCGATGGCTCGCATGGGCGAAAGCGCCGACCTGCTGAAATGCTCCTTCTGCGGCAAGAGCCAGAAGCAGGTGCAGCAGCTGATCGCCGGTCCGGGCGTCTACATCTGCGACGAGTGCGTCGAGCTGTGCAACGAGATCATCGAGGAGCGCCTCGCGGAGGCGGCCGACGAGACCACCGGCGAGTTCGATCTGCCGAAGCCGAAGGAGATCTTCTCCTTCCTCGGCGAGTACGTCATCGGCCAGGAGGCCGCGAAGCGCGCCCTGTCCGTGGCGGTCTACAACCACTACAAGCGCATCCGCGCCAAGGGCGCGCTGACCAGCGCCGACGCCCTCAAGGACGACATCGAGATCGCGAAGTCGAACATCCTGCTGATCGGCCCGACCGGCTGCGGCAAGACCTACCTCGCGCAGACCCTCGCCAAGCGCCTGAACGTGCCGTTCGCCGTGGCCGACGCCACCGCGCTGACGGAGGCCGGCTACGTCGGCGAGGACGTTGAGAACATCCTGCTCAAGCTGATCCAGGCCGCCGACGACGACGTCAAGCGGGCCGAGACCGGCATCGTCTACATCGACGAGGTCGACAAGATCGCGCGGAAGGCGGAGAACCCCTCCATCACGCGCGACGTCTCGGGCGAGGGCGTGCAGCAGGCGCTGCTGAAGATCCTGGAGGGCACCACCGCGTCGGTGCCGCCGCAGGGCGGGCGCAAGCACCCGCACCAGGAGTTCATCCAGATCGACACGACCAACGTGCTGTTCATCGTCGCGGGCGCCTTCGCCGGGCTCGAGCAGATCATCAGCCAGCGGGTCGGCAAGAAGGGCATCGGCTTCGGCGCGCAGCTGCACAGCAAGCTCGACGAGAAGACGCTGTTCGGCGACGTGCTGCCCGAGGACCTGCACAAGTTCGGCCTGATCCCGGAGTTCATCGGCCGCCTGCCCGTGGTCACCACGGTGCTGCCGCTGGACCGCGACGCGCTGATGGAGATCCTGACCGAGCCGAAGAACGCGCTGGTCAAGCAGTACCAGCGCATGTTCGAGCTGGACGGCGTCGACCTGGAGTTCGACCGCGGCGCGCTCGAGGCGATCTCGGACCTGGCCGTGCTGCGCCAGACCGGCGCCCGCGGCCTGCGCGCGATCCTCGAGGAGGTGCTCGGCCCGATCATGTTCGAGGTGCCGTCGTCCAGCGAGGTCGCCCGCGTCGTCATCACTCGCGACTCCGTGGAGAAGAACGCGGCGCCGACGATCGTGCCGCGCGGCCGCATCCGGCCCGCCGAGAAGTCGGCGTAGTCCATCTCCGCGCCGCCGCCGCTGCGGCGCGGGTGTCGTACCGAGACGCTGGACGCGTCTCGGCTGACGACCGGCCGGTCGAATCAGACCTCTGCGCCGAGGCGCGCAGGCGCACATCCGCCGAGGGCCTGACGGCTCCGATGGCGACGCTGCGCCCTTCCGCTCGTAGCGTCCGCACGACGGGATGCGCAGCCTCGGCGATCCGCTCTTGCCCCGGACCGACCGGGGCCCCTATGGTGACCGGACGCCGAACACCGGAAGGAGCGTGAGCCGCATGGATGCGAAGACCGTCATCGTCATCGCCCGGCCGTTCTGCGCTCTCCGCGGCCGCTCCCGGGCCTGACGCCTCGGACGCCGGCGGGTCGCTGACCCGCCTCCCGAGCACCGCCCTCCCTCCTCGGCGCACGCGCTGAGGACCGCACCGTCGACCGGTGCGCCCCGGCCCGGCAGGGCCGACTCGTCCGCGCCTCCGCGCGGATCGGCGACGGCCATCAGCCGTCGCCGTCGATGACGTCCGACGCGACCCGTCGGACGTCGAGCAGGAAGAGACGACCATGCCCAGCACGCGAGTGCAGCGACAGTACGAGCGGGCGCTCGACGGCAGGTGGCGCGAGGGCGGGCTGCCCTCGCTCACGACCGTGGACCGCCTGGCCCTGCGGGTCGGCGTCCGGCTGATCCTGTGGGGTCAGCGGAATGTCGAGCGCGAGGAGCGGGCCGAGCAGGCCCGCCGGTGCGGTGCGGCCGAGCAGGCCGAGTCCGAGGCCCGAGCGGCCTTCGAGCGCCGGGCGGCCTCCGGTCCGACCTGGTGAACCGCCACGCCGCAGCAGGAGGGGCCGGACGCCGCGCGCGTCCGGCCCCTTCGCGGTGCGCTCAGTCCTCGTCGGCCCGGTCGAGCTCCTGCGAGGTGACCAGCGCGACGTCGTCGCCCGTCAGCCGGATGCGCGTGCCGTCGTCCAGGTCGACGATGGGGGCGCCCTCCAGGTAGGTGAGGGTCCATCCCCATCCGGCGGTGTCCTGGTCGTCGTCCGCCAGCTCGGCCTCGACCGTGCGCACCGCGGCGCGCACGGCCTCGGGCAGCCGAGACGGCGACTCGGCGCCCACGGCCCAGCGCGTGCCCAGCTGCATCAGCCGACCGGCAGGGTCTGCAGCACCCAGCCACCGGCGGACGCCGCGAACTTGTCCTGCAGCGCGCGCGTGGCGGGCGCCTCGGCCTTGGCGCTCCACCGCAGCAGGGGCAGGCGGTCGGCCTCGGCGCGGGTGCGCACGTGCTCGATCAGCGCCGTCGCCACGCCCTGGCGGCGGGCTGTGGGCGAGACGAACAGGTCCTCGATCTCGTAGCCCGCGCGCCCCGTGAGCAGGCGCTCGAAGCGCAGCGCGTGCACCAGCCCGACCACCGCGCCGCTGCCGTCGTGCGCGACGAACGAGACGCCGTCCGGGGACTGGACCGTGGTCCAGACGCGCATCACCTGCTCGTCGGTCGGCTGCACGCCCTCCCCGCTCGCGTACTCCGCGAACAGCGTGTACCAGGCGAAGAACTCCCGCTCCGAGAGCGGCGTGATCGTGACCGTCATGCGTGCTGCCCCTGCTCCGACTCTTCGCCTGCGAACTCGACCTCGGAGACCTCGACCTCGTCCCCGCCGGTGCGGAACGACACCGACCGGATGCGACCCGCCGCCCCCACGTCGCCGGCCACCTGGCGGATCCGCTGGATCCGGTCCTCGGGGCCGCTGATCACCGCCGATGATACCGGCGTCTTCTGCGAAGCCTTCATCTCGGTCTTCGCGCGTCGGATGCCGATCAGCGCCTCGCCGGCGGCGCCCAGCACCTCGGCGTCGCCGCCGAGCTCCGAGGCGACGGGCCAGCCCGAGGCGTGCAGGGAGCCCTCGTGCGACCAGCTCCAGGCCTCCTCGGTGGCGAAGGGCAGGAACGGCGCCAGCAGCCCGAGCAGCGTGTCCAGCGCCAGTCGCAGGGCGGCCGTGGCGGAGTCGCGTCCCGCTCCCTCGCCGTAGGCGCGCTCCTTGACCAGCTCGAGGTGGTCGTCGCAGAAGGACCAGAAGAACGGCTCCACCGCCTCCAGGGCGCGTGCGTGGTCCGCCGCGTCGAAGGCCGCGGTCGCCTGGCGCACGACCTCGTCGAGCGCGGCGAGCATGCCCAGGTCCAGCGGCTCCACGACCTGCGCCGGGTCGGCGGCGCCCTCGAGGCTCAGCACGAACTTCGCGGCGTTCAGCACCTTGATCGCCAGCTTGCGCCCCTTGCGCATCTGCGTCGGGTTCTGCACGTCGAGCGCCGCGTCGGTGCCCAGGCGGCTGGAGGCGGCCCAGTAGCGCACCGCGTCGCTGCCGTGCTGCGCCAGGATGTCGCCCGGCGTCACCACGTTGCCCTTCGACTTCGACATCTTCTTGCGGTCGGGGTCCACGATGAACCCGCTGATCGTGGCCGTCTTCCACGGCAGCTCGCCGTGCTCCAGCTCGCTGCGCAGCAGGGTCGAGAACAGCCAGGTGCGGATGATGTCCTGGCCCTGCGGGCGCAGGTCGTACGGGAAGACCGCGGCCCACAGCTGCGGGTCGCGCGACCAGCCGCCGGCCAGCTGCGGGGTCAGTGACGAGGTCGCCCAGGTGTCCATCACGTCCACCTCGCCGATGAACCCGCCGGGCTCGCCGCGCTGCGACTCGTCGAAGCCCGGGGGCACGTCGCTGGAGGGGTCGACCGGCAGCGCCGCGTCGTCCGGCACGAGCACCGCGTCGAAGTCCGGGTCCCCGTCGGCGTCGGCCCGGTACCAGACCGGCAGCGGCACGCCGAAGAAGCGCTGGCGGCTGACGAGCCAGTCGCCGTTCAGCCCGGTGACCCAGTTCTCGTACCGCACGCGCATGAAGTCGGGCAGGAACCGCAGCTCGTGGCCGCGCTCGATCAGGCGCTGCCGCAGCGACTCGTCCCGCGCGCCGTTGGTGACGTACCACTGGCGCGTCGACACGATCTCGAGCGGCCGGTCGCCCTTCTCGAAGAACTTCACCGGGTGGGTGATCGGGCGCGGGTCGCCCTTCAGGTCGCCGCTGGCGCGCAGGGCGTCGACCACCGCGGAGCGGGCGGAGAAGACGGTCTTGCCGCCGAGCTGCGCGTAGGCCTCCCGACCGGTCTCGGAGGTGATCGCGTCGGGCGCCTCGGCGGCGAACCGGCCGTCGAACCCGATCACCGTGCGGGTCGGGAGGCGCAGCTCGCGCCACCAGATCACGTCGTTCAGGTCGCCGAAGGTGCAGATCATCGCGATGCCGGTGCCCTTGTCCGGCTGCGCCAGGCGGTGGGCCACCACGGGCACCTCGACGCCGAACACGGGGGAGCGCACGGTCGAGCCGATCAGGGCCGAGTAGCGCTCGTCGTCCGGGTGCGCGACCAGCGCGACGCAGCTGGGCAGCAGCTCGGGCCGGGTGGTGTCGATCAGCACCTCGTCGCCGCCGTCCGTGCGGGCGAAGGCGAGGCGGTGGTACGCGCCGGGCTGCTCGCGGTCCTCCAGCTCGGCCTGCGCCACCGCCGTGCGGAAGGTGATGTCCCACAGGCTGGGCGCCTCGGCCTGGTACGCCTCGCCGCGGGCCAGGTTGCCCAGGAAGGCGCGCTGCGACAGGGCGCGGGCGTCGTCCCCGATGGTCCGGTAGGTCTGCGTCCAGTCGACGGAGAGGCCGAGCGTGCGCCAGACGGCCTCGAACTGGCGCTCGTCCTCGATCGTCAGCCGCTCGCACAGCTCGATGAAGTTGCGGCGGCTGATCGGCACCTGGTCGGCGGCGCGGGTCGACTTGGCGGCGCCCTCCTCCGGCGGGGTGAAGGACGCGTCGTAGGGCAGCGACGGGTCGCAGCGCACGCCGTAGAAGTTCTGCACCCGGCGCTCGGTGGGCAGGCCGTTGTCGTCCCAGCCCATCGGGTAGAACACCCGGTCGCCGCGCATGCGGCGGTAGCGCGCCAGCAGGTCGGTGTGGGTGTAGCTGAACACGTGGCCGATGTGCAGCGAACCGCTGGCCGTCGGCGGCGGGGTGTCGATCGAGTACACGCCCTCGCGGCCGCCCTCGGCGCCGGGGAAGCGGTGGACGCCCGACTCCTCCCACGCCGCGGACCACTTGGCCTCGAGGCCTTCCAGGGCGGGCTTGTCCGGCACTCCGAAGGCGGAGCGGGTGGCAGCGGTCGTCGACATGGAGGGGCCTCGTCTCACGGTGTGGGCGGCACCGCGTCGAGCCCGTGACGGGCCTGGTGCCTCAGATGTCCGCCCTCGCGGGCGCTGCTCCAGCGTACGGGCAGGGCCCGCGGATCCGCACTTCGTGCGCGGATCCGCAGTTCCTGCCCGACACGCCGGTGCGAGCGGCTCCGGGCACGGCGTGTCGAGCGATCCCTGCGGATCCGCGAACCGGTGCGGGGCGTCCTAGCGTGGACGCGTGGGGCAGCGGGCGTGGTGGCGGGTGGCGCCGCTGGTGCTGGCGCTGGCCTGGGGCGGCAACCACTTCGCGCCGCTACTGCTGCTGTACCGGGCGCGGGAGGGCTACTCGGCGGTCGAGGTCGACCTGCTGTTCGCCGTCTACATCGTCGGCATCGTGCCCGGCTTCCTGATCGCCGGGCCGCTGTCCGACCGCTTCGGCCGCCGGCCCCTGCTCGCCGCGGGCGCGCTGCTCGGCTGCGTCGGCAGCGCCGTGCTCGCGGCCGGGGCGGACCTGCTGCCGGTGCTGGCGGTCGGCCGCTTCATCAGCGGGCTCAGCGTCGCGGCCGCGATGGTGGTGGGCAGCTCGTGGATCAAGGAGCTGTGCGCGGGCGTCCCGGCTCCGGTCGCCGCCCGGCGCGCCTCGCTGACGCTGACGGCCGGCTTCGGACTGGGGCCGGCCGTCAGCGGGTCCATCGCGCAGTGGGGGCCCGCGCCGACCGTGCTGCCCTACGTCGTGCACGTGGTGCTGACCCTGGTGACCTGCGTCCCCTTCGCGACCGCCCGCGAGACGCGGACGCCCGGCGCGCCCGTGCGGGCGGGTCGTGCGCCGCAGGAGGTCCGCCGTCGCTTCACCGTCGTGGTGCTGCCCGCCGCGCCCTGGGTCTTCGGCTGCGCCGGAGTCGCCTTCGCCGTCGTCCCCGCGCTGGTGGCGCGCACGACCGGGGGCGGCGCCATCGGCTACGCGACGCTGCTCGCGGTCGTCGGCCTCGCCGTCGGCGCGGCCGTGCAGCCCTTCGCCGCGCGCATCGGTGCGGCGACCGGCGGCCGCCAGCTGCCGGTGGGGCTGGCCGTCGCGGTCGTCGGCCTGCTGCTCGCCGCGCTGGTCGCCCTCACCGCCTCCCCGCTGCTCGGGGTGCTCGCCGCCGCGGTGCTGGGCGCCGGGTACGGCGTCTGCATCGTCTCCGGCCTCACGGAGGTGCAGCGGTCGGCGCCGCCGCAGCACCTGGCGGCGCTGACGGCCGTCTACTACAGCGTCACGTACGTCGGCTTCCTCTTCCCGGTGCTGCTCGCCGCCGTCTCCGCCGTCGCTCCGGAGCCGCTCCTGCTGGTCGGCCTGGCGGCCGTGTGCACCGCCTGCCTGGCGGCGGTCCTCCGGGGCCTGCGGCGGGTCTGAGCCCCGCCGCTCCGCGTTCCGGGCGCGATGGGCGCCGCCGGGCGCGTCCGGACGTCCGATCCGGCTCGGAGCCGCCGATCCCGTCCGGGAGCGACGGCGCGGCGGACGGCCCGGAGCCCGTACGATCGTCGCACCGACAGCGATCCGGCCATCACCGGGGAGTCCCCGGAAGAGCGCCGCGAGGCGGGTAGAACCGGGCGGGCGGCCCGTCACAGCCACGCACAAGAGGTGGGCGCGCCAGCGCCAAGCGGGGTGGTACCGCGCCGAGACGGCGTCCCCGTGCTGCAGAGCACGGGAGGACCCCATGGCGTATCCGAAGGACGGCGGCGAGGCCGTCAGCCCCAGCCCGCGGTTCCCCGCGATCGAGCAGGAGGTCCTGGCCTTCTGGGCGCAGGACGACACCTTCCGCGCCTCCGTCGAGCAGCGCGAGGGCGCGCCCGAGTGGGTCTTCTACGACGGCCCGCCGTTCGCCAACGGCCTGCCGCACTACGGCCACCTGCTGACCGGGTACGCGAAGGACGCCTTCCCCCGCTACCAGACCATGCGCGGCAAGCAGGTCCACCGCCGCTTCGGCTGGGACACCCACGGCCTGCCCGCCGAGCTGGAGGCGATGCGCCAGCTGGGCATCACCACGAAGGAGGAGATCGAGGCCATGGGCGTCGGCGCCTTCAACGCCGCGGCCCGCGCCAGCGTGCTGAAGTACACCGACGACTGGCGGGCCTACGTCACGCGGCAGGCGCGGTGGGTCGACTTCGACGACGACTACAAGACGCTCGACCCCGGGTTCATGGAGAGCGTCCTGTGGGCGTTCAAGCAGCTGCACGACAAGGGGCTGGCCTACGAGGGCTTCCGCGTGCTGCCCTACTGCTGGAACGACGAGACGCCGCTGTCGAACCACGAGCTGCGGATGGACGACGACGTCTACAAGCGGCGTCAGGACCCGTCGGTCACCGTGACGTTCCCGCTGGTGGGGGAGAAGGCGGAGGCGCTGGGGCTGACCGGCGTGCGCGCGCTGGCCTGGACGACGACGCCCTGGACGCTGCCGACGAACTTCGCGCTCGCCGTCGGACCCGCCATCGAGTACGCGGTGGTGCCGGGCGGTCCCGCCGGCACCGCGGATTCGCAGGCGCCGGACTCCACGGGCCGCGACGGAGGACTTGACGTCGAGGTGCTGGGCGCCGACTACCTGATCGCGCTGGCGCGCATCGGCGACTACGCGAAGGAGCTGGGGTACGCCTCCGCCGCCGACGCCCGCGCCGCCGTCACGCGCACCCTGCTCGGCGCCGAGCTGGCCGACGTGCACTACGACCGGCTGTGGGACGTCTACGCCGACACGGCGATGTGGGGCACCGAGCGCGCCTGGCGCGTGCTGGTCGCCGACTACGTGTCGACGGAGGACGGCACCGGCGTCGTGCACCAGGCGCCCGCCTACGGCGAGGACGACCAGCTGATCGGGGCGGCCAACGGCATCCCGACGATCATCTCGGTGGACGAGAAGGCGCGCTTCCTGCCGATGTTCGCCGGCGGCGAGCTGGACGCCGTGGTCGGCCTGCAGGTCTTCGAGGCGAACCGGCCGCTGATCCGGGCGCTGAGGGCGAAGGGCCGCCTGCTGCAGGAGCGCTCGTACGAGCACAGCTACCCGCATTGCTGGCGCTGCCGCCGGCCGCTGATCTACAAGGCGGTCAGCAGCTGGTTCGTGCGCGTCACCGAGTACCGCGACCGCATGGTCGAGCTGAACCAGCAGGTGACGTGGGTGCCCGACAACGTCAAGGACGGGCAGTTCGGCAAGTGGCTGGCCGGTGCCCGCGACTGGTCCGTCAGCCGCAACCGCTACTGGGCGAGCCCCATCCCGGTCTGGCGCAGCGACGACCCCGAGCACCCGCGCACCGACGTCTACGGCTCGCTGGCGCAGCTCGAGGCGGACTTCGGCCGCCTGCCCCGCAACGAGGCCGGCGAGGTCGACCTGCACCGTCCCTTCATCGACGAGCTGACGCGGCCGAACCCCGACGACCCGACCGGGCGCAGCACGATGCGCCGCATCGAGGACGTGCTCGACGTGTGGTTCGACTCCGGATCGATGCCCTACGGCCAGGTGCACTTCCCGTTCGAGCAGGCGGAGTGGTTCGAGTCCCACACGCCCGCGGACTTCGTCGTGGAGTACATCGGGCAGACGCGCGGCTGGTTCTACACGATGCACGCCCTGTCGACCGCGCTGTTCGACCGCCCCGCGTTCCGCACGGTCGTCAGCCACGGCATCGTGCTGGGCAGCGACGGGCAGAAGATGTCGAAGTCGCTGCGCAACTACCCGGACGTCTCCGAGGTGTTCGACCGCGACGGCAGCGACGCGATGCGCTGGTTCCTGCTGTCGTCGTCGGTGCTGCGCGGCGGCAACCTGATCGTGACCGAGGAGGGCATCCGCGAGGGCGTCCGCCAGGTGCTGCTGCCGCTCTGGAGCACGTACTACTTCTTCACGCTCTACGCGGGGGCGGAGGGGGTCGAGGCGCGGTGGCGCACCGACTCGACGAACGGATCGGACCGGCACGTGCTGGCCGCGACGCGTCGACTGGTGGAGCAGGTGGGCGAGCAGCTCGACGCGTTCGACACCGCCGGCGCCACGCAGTCGCTGCGCGACTTCGCCGACCTGCTGACGAACGGGTACGTCCGCGGCTCCCGCGACCGCTTCTGGGCGGCGCGCGAGCCGGGCACGCCCCTGGCGCAGGACTCGGTCGACGCCTTCGACACCCTGTTCACGGTGCTCGAGACGATGTGCCGCGTGGCCGCGCCCCTGCTGCCGCTGGTGGCGGAGAAGGTCTGGCGCGGGCTGACGGGGGAGCGCAGCGTCCACCTGGTCGACTGGCCCGACGCCGCGGCCCTCCCGGACGACCCCGAGCTGCTCGCGCGGCTCGAGCGGGTGCGGGAGGTCGTCTCGACGGCCCTGGCCCTGCGCAAGCAGGCGGGCCGGCGGGTGCGCCTGCCGCTCGGCCGCCTGCTGGTCGTGGCGCCGGACGCGGCGGCGATCGCCGAGGACGGCGCGGACCTGCTGCGCGACGAGCTGAACGTGAAGTCGGTGGAGGTGCAGCCGGAGGACGCGGGCACCGCCGAGCGCTACGGCATCGCGCAGCGGCTCACCGTGAACGCCCGCGCGCTCGGCCCGCGCATCGGCCGCGGCGTGCAGGCCGTCATCGCCGCGGCGAAGGCGGGCGACTGGCGCCGCGACGGCGACACGGTCGTGGTCGGCGACGTGCCGCTGATGGACGGCGAGTACGAGCTGGTGCTGGAGCGCTCGCAGGGCTCCTCCGACGAGGCGCTCGGCCTGCTGCCCGGCGGCGGTTTCGTGCTGCTGGACACGGCCACGACGCCCGAGCTGGAGCTGGAGGGGCGCGCCCGCGACTTCGTGCGCGACGTGCAGCAGGCGCGCCGGGCCGCGGGCCTCGACGTGGGCGATCGCATCGACCTGGCGGTCGAGGGCGACGACGACCTGCAGGCGATGCTGACCGCCCACGGCGACCTGGTCCGCGGCGAGACCCTGGCCGAGTCGCTGCAGGTCGGACCCGCCGGTGCGGGGACGGGCGACCGGGTGCTGCGGTGGCCGGACGGCCATCTGGTGGTGCTGGCGCAGGACGCCTGGGGCGCGTCGGGAGCCGGGGCGCGCTTCGAGCTGCGCCGCGCAGGAGGGAGCGTGCTCGATGTCTGACGGCGAGAAGGACCGGATGCTCGACGAGCTGTACGGACGGGTGGGGGAGGTGGCGCCGCAGCCGAGGCTCTCCGCCACGCGCATGGCGCTGGAGCTGATGGGCGACCCCCACCGGGCGTTCCCGATCGTCCACATCACCGGCACGAACGGGAAGACCTCCACCTCCCGCATCGTGGAGAGCGTGCTGCGCGCCCACGGGCTGCGCACCGGGCTGTTCACCAGTCCCGACCTGGGCTGGCTGGGGGAGCGGATCGTCGTGGACGGCGAGCCGACCGGCGAGGAGGCGATGATCGCCGCCTGGGACGAGGTGCAGCCCTACCTGCGGCTGGCGGACCAGCGGCTGGCGGAGCAGGACGAGCCGCCGCTGACGTTCTTCGAGGCGCTGACCGTGCTGGCGTTCTCCGTGTTCGCGGACGTGCCGATCGACGTCGGCGTGATCGAGGTCGGCATGGGCGGCGAGTGGGACTCGACGAACGTGGCCGACGGCCAGGTCGCCGTGCTGACGCCGGTCGATCTCGACCACACGCGCCGGCTCGGCAGCACCGTGGCCGAGATCGCCCGGACCAAGAGCGGCATCATCAAGCCCGGCCGCTCCGTGGTGTCCGCCGAGCAGCGCCCCGAGGCGCTGGAGGAGATCGAACGGGCCGCCGCGCTGACCGAGTCGGGCCTCAGCCTCGAGGGTCGCGACTTCCGCGTGCTGCACCGCGCCCCGGCCGTCGGCGGCCAGGTCGTCGACGTGCAGGGCAGGGCGGGTCGCTACGACCGCCTCTTCCTGCCGCTGCTCGGCGCGCACCAGGCGCAGAACCTGGCCGTGGCGCTCGCCGCGGTGGAGACCTTCCTCGGCGACGGCACCCGGCCGCTGGTCGGCGACGTGCTGGCGGAGGGCCTCGAGCAGGTCACCTCGCCCGGCCGCCTGCAGGTCGCCGCCTCCGGCCCGACCGTGGTCGTCGACGCCGCCCACAATCCCCATGGCGTGCGCGCGATGATCGCGGCGCTCGCCGAGTCGTTCCCCTTCTCCAAGCTGGTGGCCGTGCTGGCGGTGCTCGACGACAAGGACGCGGCCGGCATGGTGCGCGCGGCGGCCGACGCGGTCGACGAGTTCGTCGTCACCACGGCCCCCTCCGACCGGGCCACCGACCCCGACGCGCTCGCCGCCGTCGTCGTCGGCGTGGTGGGGCCGGACCGGGTCGTCGTGGAGCCCGACCCGGACCGCGCCCTCGAGGTGGCGCGCGAGCTGGCCGAGGACGCACCGGCCGGCACGGCGGACGACCCGAAGCAGGGCGGGGTCGTCGTCTTCGGCTCCATCACGCTGGTCGCGCGCGCGCTGCAGACGCTGCGGGCCGCCGAGTGAGCGGGTTCCGTCGCGGCGGGCGGCAGCGCCGGCCCCGCAGCGTCACGGCCAGCCTGGCGCAGATCGTGCTGTCCTTCGAGGCGATCGTGGTCGCCCTCGCCACCCTGGTGGTGTTCGGGCTGCGCCAGCTGCCGCCGGGGCTCAGCCTCGTCGGGGGCGGGCTGCTGCTCGCGATGATCGTCGTCGCGGCCGCCACCGCCACCCGGCGGTTCGGCATCCTGCTCGGCTGGGCCGCGCAGGTCGTCTTCGTCGGCGCGGGCCTGCTGAACCTCGGCGTCGGCCTCGTCGGCCTGATCTTCGGGGCGATCTGGGTGTACAGCATGATCACCGGCGGCCGCATCGACCGCCGCAACGGGGCCGCCGCCCCCTGACCGTCCGCCCCGACCCCGGGACGGTTGAATGGACGGCGCCGGCGGACCGCCGGCCCGCTCGACCGCACGACACGAGGAGACCGCACATGGCCGACACGATCGAGGAGACCCTGGTGCTGGTGAAGCCGGACGGCGTCGCCCGCAACCTGACCGGCGAGATCCTGCGCCGCATCGAGGCGAAGGGGTACTCCATCACCGACCTGCGCATGGTGCAGGCCGACCGCGCCCTGCTCGAGCAGCACTACGCCGAGCACGTCGGCAAGCCCTTCTACGAGCCCCTCGTCGAGTTCATGGAGTCCGGCCCCGTCGTCGCCGTGCGCCTGGCCGGGCAGCGCGTCATCGAGGGCTTCCGATCGCTCGCCGGCACCACCGACCCCACCGCCGCCGCACCCGGCACCATCCGCGGCGACCTCGGCCGCGACTGGGGCCTCAAGGTGCAGCAGAACCTCGTGCACGGCAGCGACAGCGCCGAGAGCGCCCAGCGGGAGCTCGCCCTCTGGTTCTGAGTTCATCGGGAGGGGCGCCGGGGCGCTCGGCGTCCATCCGGAGGAACGCTGGCGCGACCGGCTCCGCCGGCCCCGTCGGTGCCCCTTCGGCGACTCCGTCGCCGAGCTTCGGCGCCATGAGGCGCCGGGACGCTCCGCGCCCTGAGCGCTCCGCGCGAAGCGCCTCGTCCGTCTCGGACGACGGGCGCGCTCCTGCGGGACGAGTGTGTCGCCACTCCGGTCACGTCCTGCCGCCGGAGACGTCACCGGAGCGGTGACACCTCGGTCAGAAGAGGTTGTTCAGGACGTCCAGGTTCAGCTGCGCGATCACGAAGAAGACCACGTAGACGAGCAGCGTGATGATCGGCAGGAACCCGAAGGCCGCGCCCGCGACGCGGGACGCGCGGGCGCCCAGCGGCAGGTGCCCCTCGCGCACGTTGTAGAGCGTCACCCCGAGCGACATCGGGATCACCGCGGTCCACACGACCATGCACCACGGGCACAGCGTGCCCAGCGAGAAGACGCTCTGCGTCATCAGCCAGGCGACGAACCCGATGGCGAAGGCCATGCCGACGTTGAACAGCGCCCAGAACCAGCGCGGGAACCGCGCGCCGCCCAGCGACGCGAGCCCCACGAAGATCGGGGCAGTGAAGCCGACCAGGCCGATCAGCGGGTTCGGGAACCCGAAGGCCTGGCCGATCGGCGAGTTCAGGTTCTTGGAGCAGCCGATCAGCACCGAGAAGTTGCAGGAGGGCTGGAAGTTCGGGTCCTCCAGCAGCGCGATCTTGTCCAGCGTCAGCGCGAACGCGGCGGACAGCCCCAGCACCCCGCCGACGATCAGCAGGATCGAGAGGGCGGTGGACGGCCGTCGCATCCGCTCGATCACGGCGTCGAGTATCACACCGGCGGCAGGGCCGGACCGCCCGACTCGTCGCGTGCGATACTGCTGGCAGGTCTTCTCCGCATCCCGCGGTGGAGGTCGAACGCTTCAGGACAGGTCCGCGGCTGCCGTGGACCGAAGGGCCTCGACGGGGTCCGGCGCTTGTCCCGCCCCCGGTGCGCCGCCCGGTGCGCCGCGATGGAGAACAGGATTCGACCGCATCGGCACGAGCCGCCGCGGTCGCGCAGAGCACGGAGGCGGCGTCGCCGCATCCGCGTGAGGAGTGCACCAGCGATGGTGGAGTACCACGAGGACGAGCAGGAGCAGGACCGCACGGAGCAGGAGCGGGCGCCGCGGCGCCGCCGCACCTACCAGCCCGTGCAGGCGACGGACGAGGTGACGCCCCCGGCGCCGCTGCCGGCGCCGAGCGACGCGGTGGACGCGGACGGGGACGGCGCGCCGGACGGCGCGGACGAGCAGGAGCCCGACGTCATCGTGCCCCCTGACGCGACGTCCACCGAGCCGGAGCCCGAGCAGCAGGAGGACGCGGAGGCGCAGCCCGCGGCCCCCGCCGGTCGCCGACCCGCGCTGGCCGTGCTGTTCCAGGCGCCGCCGCCTCCGCCGCCCGGGTCGCCGCGCCGCGCGGCGCCGGAGCCGGAGGACCTCGCGGAGCCGGAGGACGACGACGAGGACGACGGCGGATCGGTCTCCCGCCGCCGTCGCCGCACCCGCCGACGCGGTGCCGGCCAGGACGAGCAGGCCGCGCCGTCGCAGCAGTCCGGGTCGCAGGACTCCGGGCAGACCGAGGTCGTCACGCGGGCTCGCGCCCAGCGGGAGCCGATCACCGAGCCGCAGCGGCTGAAGGGCTCGACCCGCCTCGAGGCCAAGCGTCAGCGCCGCCGGGACGGTCGCGACGCCGGCCGCCGCCGCACGGTGGTCACCGAGGCCGAGTTCCTGGCCCGTCGCGAGGCGGTGGACCGCGTGATGCTCGTCCGCACGGCCGGCGACCGCATCGAGATCGGGGTGCTCGAGGACGGCGTGCTCGCCGAGCACTACGTCGCCAAGCACCAGAACGTCTCGCTGATCGGCAACGTGTACCTGGGCCGCGTGCAGAACGTGCTGCCGTCCATGGAGGCCGCCTTCGTCGACATCGGCCGCGGCCGCAACGCCGTGCTCTACTCCGGCGAGGTCGACTGGGACGCCGCCAGCGAGCGGCTGGGCGACAAGGGCTCGCAGTCGCGCAAGATCGAGGCCGCCCTGAAGTCGGGCGACCAGGTGCTGGTGCAGGTGACCAAGGACCCGATCGGTCACAAGGGCGCCCGCCTGACCTCCGCGATCTCGCTGCCCGGCCGCTACCTGGTGTACGTGCCGAACGGCTCGATGAGCGGGATCAGCCGCAAGCTGCCCGACACCGAGCGGGCGCGGCTGAAGAAGATCCTGAAGGACGCGCTGCCCGACTCCGCCGGCGTGATCGTGCGCACGGCGGCCGAGGGCGCGACCGAGGAGCAGCTGACGATCGACGTGCAGCGCCTCGCGAACCAGTGGGCCGAGATCGAGCACCTGATCGAGAGCGCCCAGGCGCCCACGATGCTGCACGGCGAGCCCGACCTCCTGGTCAAGATCGTGCGCGACGTCTTCAACGAGGACTTCACCAAGCTGATCGTGGAGGGGGAGGGCCCGCGCGCGACCATCGAGCGCTACCTCAACCAGGTGGCGCCCGACCTGATCGACCGGCTGGAGCAGTGGGAGGGCGACACCGACGTCTTCTCCGCGCACCGCGTCGTGGAGCAGATCGAGAAGGCGCTGGACCGCAAGGTGTGGCTGCCGTCCGGCGGCTCGCTGGTCATCGACCGCACCGAGGCGATGACGGTCATCGACGTGAACACCGGCAAGTTCGTCGGCTCCGGGGGCAACCTGGAGGAGACGGTCACGAAGAACAACCTCGAGGCCGCGGAGGAGATCGTGCGCCAGCTGCGGCTGCGCGACATCGGCGGGATCATCGTCATCGACTTCATCGACATGGTGCTGGAGTCGAACCGCGACCTGGTGCTGCGCCGGGTCGTCGAGTGCCTGTCGCGCGACCGCACGAAGCACCAGGTGGCCGAGATCACGTCGCTCGGGCTCGTGCAGATGACGCGCAAGCGCCTGGGCGTGGGCCTGGCCGAGTCGGTCGGCGACGCCCCGGCCCCCGACCAGCGCCAGGACCAGCGCCGCCGCCGCGGCGGTGCCGCGGGCGGTCAGCAGGCCGCACCGCCGGTCAAGCCCGTGTCGACCCACGTGATCACCGACGGTGCGCGCACCGCGCTCGCGCAGGTCGCCGGCGCCACGCTGGCCGCCGGCCGGCCCGCGGACCAGCCGCAGCCGCTCGCCGTCGACGTGCACGACACCGCCTCGCTGACGGCTCCCGAGGTGCTGCCGGCCGTGGAGCCGGAGGAGGCGCCGTCGGCGGAGGCGGAGCCCGAGGGCCGCCGCCGACCGGCCCGCCGCTCGCGGCGCGCCCGCTCCTCCTCGCCCTCGACGGCCCCGCAGTCGGAGGACCGCGAGCCGGAGCCGCAGAAGGCTGAGGCGCCGCAGGCGGAGGAGCCGCAGCAGCCGGAGGTGCCGCAGGCGGAGGAGCCGCTGCCCGCCGAGGTGCAGGAGGCGCCCGCCGTCGTGCTGGACCTGCCCGTGCAGCAGCACGAGCAGGCCGCCCGCCTGCCGAAGGACCAGGCGGAGGACCTGCTCGGCAGCGTGCTCGACGCCCTGCCGCAGCCGAAGGCCGCCGGCCAGGGCCGACGTCGCAGCCGCCGGGTGTCCACCCCGACGCTGACCGCCGGCGAGGACTGATCCGCGCGTCCGCCGTCCGGGTCCCCCGGACGGCGGACGGGCTCAGCGGCGGTCCCGCGCCCTGACCCGCAGGCCGGAGGCGATCAGACGTCGCGTCAGCTCGCCCGCGGTGACGGCCTGCGCCCCCAGCGCCACGAGGTCGGGGATGCGCTCCTCGGGCACGTCGTAGTGGTCGAGGTCGAAGCCCCGCGGCGGCAGCCCGGCACGCGCCGCGAACTCGTGCAGCTCGGTCAGCGACGCGTCGCTGACCAGGTGCGCCCAGAGGCGCCCGTGCGCGGGCCACATCGCCGCGTCGACCAGCACCGCCATCACGCCATCGTGCACCCGGCTCGCCGGTGGCCGCCCGGGAGCGGATGGGGTACTCTTGACGGCTGGTGCGCGGGCCGCCTCACGAGCGCAGCCCACCTGAGCACCGGAACCGACTTCGTCGGCCCCGCGTCGCCCGATTCCTCGGGCCGGTGGGCGGCCGACGTCCAGCAGCGAAGATGAGGATCCAAGTGGTCTATGCGATTGTGCGCGCCGGCGGGCGCCAGGAGAAGGTCGAGGTCGGCACGGTCCTGACCGTCGACCGTCAGAAGACCGGCGACGACGGCAGCGTCACGTTCGCCCCCGTGCTGCTGGTCGACGGCGAGACCGTGACCCACGCGGCGGCCGACCTGGCCGACGTGGTCGTGACCGCCGAGCTGATCGGCCACGAGCGCGGCAAGAAGATCATCATCCAGAAGTTCAAGAACAAGACCGGCTACAAGAAGCGCCAGGGCCACCGCCAGGAGCTCAGCCGCGTCCGCATCACCGCGATCGGCTGAGGGGCACCAGACATGGCACACAAGAAGGGCGCGAGCTCGACCCGCAACGGTCGCGACTCCAACGCGCAGTACCTCGGCGTCAAGCGCTTCGGCGGCCAGGTCGTGAAGGCCGGCGAGATCATCGTCCGTCAGCGCGGCACGCACTTCCACCCCGGCGCCAACGTGGGCCGCGGCAAGGACGACACCCTGTTCGCCCTCGAGGCGGGTGCGGTCGAGTTCGGCGCCAAGGGCCGCCGCAAGGTCGTCAACATCGTCGTCCCGGCGGAGCCGGTGCTGGAGAGCGCCTCCGCCTGACGTCCACGGTTCAGCAGAACGGGCGGGCTCCTTCGGGACCCGCCCGTTCTTCCATGAGGGAGAGGAGTCGCCGATGGCGACGTTCGTCGACGCGGTGACCCTGCACCTGTCGGCCGGTCGGGGCGGCGACGGCTGCGTCTCGATCCGTCGGGAGAAGTTCAAGCCCCTCGCGGGGCCCGACGGCGGCAACGGCGGTGACGGCGGCGACATCGTGCTGGTGGCCGACCCGCAGGTGACGACCCTGCTGAACTACCACCGCAGCCCGCACCGCTCCTCCCGCAGCGGCGCGGCCGGCGCGGGCGACGACCGCTCCGGCGCGAACGCGGAGCAGCTCGAGCTGCCCGTGCCGGTCGGCACGGTGGTGCTCGACGGCGAGGGCCGGCCGCTGGCCGACCTCACCGAGCCGGGCCTGCGCTTCGTCGCCGCCTCGGGCGGCCGCGGCGGGCTCGGCAACGCGGCGATCGCGACGACGAAGCGCAAGGCGCCCGGCTTCGCCCTGCTCGGCACCGACGGCGAGCAGCTGGACGTGCGGCTCGAGCTGAAGAGCATCGCCGACGCGGCGCTGGTCGGCTTCCCCTCGGCCGGCAAGTCCAGCCTGATCGCGGCGATGAGCGCCGCGCGCCCGAAGATCGCCGACTACCCCTTCACGACGCTGCAGCCGAACCTCGGCGTGGTGGAGGCCGGCGGCACCCGCTACACGATCGCCGACGTGCCCGGCCTGATCGAGGGCGCCAGCGAGGGCCGGGGCCTGGGCCTCGACTTCCTGCGGCACATCGAGCGCTGCGCCTTGATCCTGCACGTGATCGACTGCGCCACCATCGACCCGGGCAGGGACCCGCTGACCGACCTGGACGTCATTCGGGCCGAGCTCGCGGCCTACCCGGTGCCCGAGGGCGAGCTGCCCCTGCTGGAGCGCCCGCAGCTGGTCGCCCTGAACAAGATCGACTCGCCGGACGCCCGCGACCTGGCGGAGCTGGTGCGGCCGGACCTCGAGGAGCGCGGCTACCGCGTCTTCGCGATCTCGGCGGCGAGCCACGAGGGCCTGCAGCCCCTGTCCTACGCGCTGGCGGGCATCGTGTCCGAGGCGCGGGAGGCGAAGGCGGCCGAGGTCGTGGCGCCCCGCATCGTCATCCGCCCGGCGGCGGTCGACGAGCAGACCTTCACCGTGCGCTACGAGGGCGGCACGGAGCCCTTCTACCGGATCCTCGGCGCGAAGCCGCAGCGCTGGGTGCAGCAGACGGACTTCCAGAACGACGAGGCCGTGGGCTACCTGGCCGACCGGCTGGCGAAGCTGGGCGTCGAGGAGGAGCTGTTCGAGGCGGGCGCCCGCGCGGGCTCCACGGTCGTCATCGGCCCGGGCGAGGGCGTCGTCTTCGACTGGGAGCCGACCCTCACCTCCGTCTCCGAGCTGATCACCGCCCCGCGCGGCGCGGACCTGCGCATCGGCGCCTCCGACCGCCGCACCACCGGGCAGCGGCGCGACAGCTACAAGGAGCGCATGGACGCGAAGTCGGCCGCGCGCGAGGACCTGGAGCGGGAGCGCGTGGCCGAGCGCGCCCTGCGCGAGTCGGAGCAGTGACCGCGCCCGCCGTGCCCGAGGCGGTCGGCACGGCCCGCCGCATCGTCGTGAAGGTGGGCTCGTCGTCCATCAGCGGCGACAGCGCGGGGCAGATCGGTCCGCTGGTCGACGCCCTGGCGGCGGCGCACGCCCGCGGCGTCGAGGTGGTGCTGGTGTCCTCCGGCGCGATCGCGACCGGGCTGCCCCACCTGCGGCTGCCCGAGCGGCCGACGGACCTCGCGGTGCAGCAGGCGGCGGCCGCGGTGGGCCAGAGCCTGCTGATCCACCGGTACCAGGAGCGCCTCGAGCCGCACGGCATCGTCGCGGGGCAGGTGCTGCTGACGGCGGGCGACGTCGAGGACCAGGTGCACCGCGACAACGCCGAGCGGGCGCTGTCGACGCTGCTGCGCCTCCGGATCCTGCCGATCGTCAACGAGAACGACACGGTCGCCACCCACGAGATCCGCTTCGGCGACAACGACCGGCTGGCGGCGCTGGTGGCCGACCTCATCCGCGCCGACCTGCTGGTGCTGCTCTCCGACGTGGACGCGCTGTACACGCGCCCGCCGGGCGAGCCCGGCGCCCTGCGCATCGCCTTCGTCGCCGCGGGCGACCCGCTGCCGGGCGTGGTGGCGGGAGAGAGCGACACCGGCGTGGGCACCGGGGGCGCGGTCACCAAGCTGGCCGCCGCTCGGCTGGCGGCCGACGCCGGCATCGCCGTGCTGCTGACGGCGACGGGCGAGGTCTCGCGCGCGCTCGGCGGCGAGCGGGTGGGCACCTGGTTCGAGCCGGTGCGGCGCGCCTGAGGTCCCGGTACGCTCCGGGGGCATGACGGACGTGCTCGCCCCGGTCGCCACCGACGCCGAGGGGCGGTTCCGGGCGGCGAAGGCCGCCTCCGTGCGCCTGGCCGTGCTGACGGCCGAGCAGAAGGACCGCGGGCTCGAGGCGATCGCGGAGGCGCTGCTGGCGCGCACGGCGGAGGTCGTCGCGGCGAACGCCCTCGACCTGGAGGCCGCCCGGGCGGCCGGCATGCAGCCCGGCCTGGTCGACCGCCTGACCCTGGACGCCCGCCGGGTGGCCGCGCTGGCGGACGCCGTGCTGGCCGTCGCGGCGCTGCCCGACCCGGTCGGCGTCGTGGTGCGCGGCAGCGTGCTGCCGAACGGGCTGCAGCTGAGCCAGGTGCGCGTGCCGTTCGGCGTGGTCGGCGCGATCTACGAGGCCCGGCCGAACGTGACGGTCGACATCGCGGCGCTGGCGCTGAAGAGCGGCAACGCCGTGGTGCTGCGCGGCGGCACGGCGGCGCAGCACTCGAACGCCGCGCTGACCGGGGTGCTGCAGGACGCGCTGGCCTCGGCGGGCCTGCCCGCCGACGCCGTGCAGACGATCGACGAGTTCGGCCGCGACGGCGCGGCGCAGCTGATGCGGGCCCGCGGGCTGGTCGACGTGCTCGTGCCGCGCGGCAGCGCCGGCCTGATCGCCGCGGTGGTCGAGCAGTCGACCGTCCCGGTGATCGAGACGGGCGCCGGCGTCGTCCACGTCTACCTGGACGAGTCCGCCGACGCGGCGATGGCGACGGAGATCGTGCTGAACGCCAAGACGCAGCGCACGGGGGTCTGCAACGCGGTCGAGACGCTGCTCGTGCACGCGGGGGCCGCCGACCGCCTGCTGCCCACCGTGCTGGGCGCGCTGACCGCGGCGGGCGTCGCGCTGCACGCAGACGACCGCGCCCGCGCCGTCGTGCCCGGTCTCGGCACCGCGACGGACGACGACTGGGCGGCCGAGTACGGCTCCCTGGACCTGGCCGTCGGCGTGGTCGACGACCTGGACGCCGCGCTGGCCCACATCGCGCGCTGGTCGACGCACCACACCGAGGCGATCGTCACGAACGACCTGGGCCGCGCCGAGCGGTTCCTGGCAGAGGTCGACTCGGCGGTGGTCATGGTCAACGCCTCCACCCGGTTCACCGACGGCGGCGAGTTCGGGTTCGGTGCGGAGGTCGGGATCTCCACGCAGAAGCTGCACGCGCGCGGCCCCATGGGGCTGCCCGAGCTGACCAGCACGAAGTGGCTCGTGCGCGGTTCCGGCCAGACGCGAGCCTGACCGCCGCCCTACACTGATCGGGCCCTGCGCGTCGCCGGGCCCGAGGAGGCGTTCCCCATGTCGATGCTGCCGATCGCCGCGTCCCTGCTGGCTGCGGCGGAGGAGCACCACGAGCTCGTCGCCCCCAGCTTCATCTTCCCGCTGATCGCCGCGGGCGCCTTCCTGCTGCTGGGCGCCGTCACCTGGTCCTACCGCGACGTGGCGCACCGTCATGCGGACAAGGGCCGCACGCGCGGCGCCGGCCAGGGCTCGGGGCACTGAACCCCGACGAGGTCGGGGAGGAGCGGCCTCCCGGCGTCCGCGCCCGCATCGGCGTGATGGGCGGCACCTTCGACCCCATCCACCACGGCCACCTGGTCGCCGCCAGCGAGGTGCAGCGCGTCTTCGAGCGGGACGAGGTGGTCTTCGTGCCCACCGGTCTGCCGTGGCACAAGACGCCGGTCACGGAGGCCGAGCACCGGTACCTGATGACGGTGGTGGCCACGGCCTCCAACCCCCGCTTCACCGTGTCCCGGGTCGACATCGACCGCGGCGGCACGACCTACACGGTCGACACGCTGCGCGACCTGCGCGACCGGCACCCCGACGCCGACCTGTTCTTCATCAGCGGCGCCGACGCGATCACCCAGATCGTGACCTGGAAGGACCTCGGCGAGCTCTGGGGCCTGGCGCACTTCGTCGCGGTCACCCGGCCCGGTCACGTGATGAGCACCGAGGGGCTGCCGATGGAGCACGTGAGCGTGCTCGAGGTGCCCGCCCTGGCCATCTCGTCGACCGACTGCCGCTCGCGTGTGCGACACGGCGCACCGGTTTGGTACCTGGTCCCCGACGGTGTGGTTCAGTACATCAGCAAGCACCGGCTGTACAGGAGCGAAGCATGACGGCGTGGCAGGACGAGCAGTACGGGAGTCCCTTCGGGACCGAACCCGGACGGCCCACCAGCCGTCGGGCGGCCCGAGAGGCCGAGCGCCGCGCGGCCGAGACGATGACCGAGAAGCCGCCGCACCCCTCGGGCGTCGTGGACTTCGAGGCCCACGACTTCGGCCCGGAATTCGTTCCGGACCAGGGGTTCGACGTCGGCGACACCCAGGACATCTGGCAGGCGCTGACCCGTGGGGGACAGGCCGCCCGCCCCGCCGACGAGCTGCGGCCCCGCGCCGTACCGCCCGAGGCGGCCCCGCCGCAGGCCGGCCAGACCTCCGCGATGCAGGGCGACCTGATGGACCGGGTGCGCGAGGCGGTGCTGCGCCGGCAGCAGGAGGCCGACGCCGCGCCGGTGCGCCCGCGCGCGACCCCCGCGGGCGCCGAGCCCGTCGACCGCGCCCCCGTCGCGCCGCGAACCGCGGCGCCGCAGCCGCCCGAGGCGCAGGGGGCCCTGTCGCGTCGTGAGCGCCGCCTCCGCGAGACCGCCGACCTGCGCGAGGACGGGCTGCCGCTGGACCTCTTCGCGGACCGGGCCGCCGCCGCGCCGCAGCCGGCGCCGCAGGCCCCGTTCGACGAGTACGCCGAGTACGAGCGCCGGTACGCCGAGGAGCGCGGGCGCCCCGTCGAGCAGTACGACGAGGACTACTACGACGAGCCCTACTCGCCGGAGCCGACGATCGCGATCCCGCTGCGCGCCGCGGCCGAGCCGAAGCGCGCCGACGCCGTGTCGCTGCCGCAGGCGTTCTCGCAGCCCGTCGGCGACGACGCGCTGACCTTCTCGAGCCCGGTGCCGCAGGTGCGGCCCGAGCCGCACGACCACTGGGCCGAGGCCGAGGCGGACCCCGAGTTCCGGCAGCCGCACGACGAGTGGGACGACGCGCCGGCCCCGCAGGCCACGGCGCAGCCGAAGCCCGCCTCGGCGCCGATGCCGTTCATCGACCCGCAGCAGGGCGCCGCGTTCCGGCAGGCCCAGATCGGGCCGCCCAGCGAGGTCACCGACCTGGCCGGGTTCGAGGCGCTGATCCGCAAGGCGCGCCAGCAGCCCGGCGCTCCGGCGCCGGCCCCCGCGCCGCAGGCCCGCCCGGCGATGGCCTGGGCGGACGCCGAGGACGACGCCGACGACGTGCA
>JAKONM010000003.1 GCA_022701925.1 Microbacteriaceae bacterium | reverse complement strand
GTCGCGGGCGGCGCCTCCGGCGACCCGGCCGACGCGCTGGCGTCCGCGCTGTCGGACGGCAGCGCCGTCAGCCTCGCGGCGCCGCTGGGCGTGGTGCTGATCGGGTCGTCCCTGGCGCTGCCCGTGCTGCTGCTGCGCTCCTCCGGCGCGGCGGCCGCGCGGCTGATCGGCGGGGGGGACCGGCTCGGCGCGCTGGCGGCGGGACTGCTGGCGCTCGCCGCGGCGCTGGGCCTGCTGTCCGTCGGCGCGCAGACCGCGCCCGTCGCGCTCGCGGGCGCGGGCCTGGCGGGGGTGCCCGTCGCCGCCTGGGCCGGGGTCCGCACGACGGGCGGCACGGGGACGGCGCCCGCGTCCGCCGCGGTCGCCGCCCTGGCGGTGCTGGTCGGCTGGGCCCTGGCGGACGGGCTGGTGCCGGGCGCCGCCTCGCCGCTGCTCGACGCGGCCGGCCTCGCCGCGTCCACCGGCGCGCGCGGCGGCCCGCTCGTGGGGCTGGTCGCCGCGCTCGTGCTGGGCGCCGTCGCCGGCCTGCTGTCGCGGGGCGGGGCCGGCACGACGTCCGGTCGCCGCGACCCCGCCGATACCATCGAGGGATGAGCACCGGCATCACCGCGCCCCCGTCGGTGCAGCTGCGGCTGCTGGACCTGCAGGCGATCGACGACGAGTTGGGGCGCACGGCCGGCCACGCCCGACGCCTGCGTGCCGGCACCGAGGTCGCCGCCGCCGAGGCCGAGCGCTCGCGCCTGCGCCGGGAGGCCGCTGAGCAGCGCGGGGTCCTGGAGGACCTCCGCACCCGCATCGGCCGCGTCGAGGCCGACGTCCGCACCGTCGAGCAGCGGATGGACCGCGACCGCACGCGACTCGCCGCCACCGCGTCGGCGAAGGACGCCCAGGGCCTGGAGCAGGAGATCGCCAGCCTCACCCGCCGCCGGTCGGCGCTGGAGGACGACGAGCTCGCCCTGATGGAGGCCGCCGAGGTCGCGGAGGGGCGTTCCTCCGCCACCGCGGACGCGCTGGCGGAGGTCGAGCAGCGCCTGACCGCGCTGGCGACCGACCGCGACGACGCGCTGGCCGGCCTGCAGCGCCAGCAGGCCGAAGCGGGGGAGCGGCGCACCGCCCTGGTCGCCGAGCTGCCCGCCGACCTGGTCGCGCTGTACGACCGGCAGCGCACCCGCTACGGCACCGGCGCCGCTCGGCTGATCGGCGGGGTGTCGCAGGGCAGCAACATGGCCTTGACCGGAGCGGACCTCGCGCAGGTGCGGGCTGCCGCCCCCGACGCCGTCGTGCTCGACCCGGAGAGCAACTGCATCCTGGTGCGGGGCGCGGATGCGGAAGCCCGCGGCTGATCGTCGGCCCGCGGGCGCCGCGGGCCGGCGGCTGCTCATCGCGGTCGCGGCCGGCGTCCTCGTCGGCGTGCCCGTCGCCCTCACCGCCGGCGCGGAGTACGCGCCGGTCGCGGTGTGGCTGGCGGCGGCCGCGGTGTTCCTGGCGCTGACCTGGACCGCGGTCTGGCCGATGGACGCGACCCGCACGGCGCGGTGGGCGACCCGGGAGGACGCGACCGCCGGTTCGGCGCACCTGGCGCTGCTGATCGCCAGCCTGGCGAGCCTCGGCGGCGTCGTCCTGCTGCTCGTGTCCGCGCGGCAGAGCGAGCAGGTCGCCGCGGCGGTGCTGGGACTCGCGAGCGTCGCCGCCTCCTGGCTGACGGTGCACACCCTGTACACGCTGCGCTACGCGTCGCTGTACTACTCCGGCGAGGTCGGCGGCGTCGACTTCAACCAGCGGAGGCTGCCCGCCTACGCCGACTTCGCCTACCTGGGCTTCACGCTGGGCATGACCTACCAGGTGTCCGACACCTCGATCGGCGATCCGGTCATCCGCCGCACGGTGCTCGGCCACACGCTGCTGTCCTACGTGCTGGGCGCGGTCGTGCTGGCCATCGCCATCAACCTCGTCGGCAGCCTGGCCGCCTGAGCGGCGGGGCCGCGGCGGGGCCGCGGCGGGTCCGCGCCGCCGCGGGCATGTGGAAACGGGCCGGCGATACGCCGGGTTCTGTACCGACCCCCTCGCGGGAGCCGGTGACGGCCATCTCTCTCGGGGACGCGTTGCCGCGGCCCTCCAGCGGTCCACCCGGGACCATCGGCGAGCAGCCGAATCGGTCCCTGTTCGACCTTGCTCCGGGCGAGGTTTACCCAGCGGATCCGCTCACACGGACCCCTGGTGGTCTCTTACACCACCGTTTCACCCTTACCGCCGCCGACCCGGGGGCCGACGGAGGCGGTCTGCTCTCTGTTGCACTTGCTCTCGGGTCACCCCGGGTGGGTGTTGCCCACCGCCCTGCTCTGCGGAGCCCGGACGTTCCTCGGCGCCGCACCGGTCCCCGCGAGCGGGGCCCTGCACGACGACGCGACCGTCTGCCGGCCCGTTCCGGGGGTCGAGTGTAGTCAGAGGGAGACGGACGGCGCCCGCTCGTTGGTCTCCCGCACCAGGTGCTCGGCGCCCTTCGTGGGCCGCGCGCCCGCGCCGTGCGCCGCCAGCGCCGCGGCGCCGAGGATGCCCGCGTTGTTGCGCAGCACCGCGGGGACCAGCGGGGTCGCGATGTCGATCAGCGGCAGGAACTCGTCCGCGTGCTTGCTGACGCCGCCGCCCACGATGATCAGGTCCGGGGAGAACAGCCGCTCGAGCGTCTCGTAGTAGGGCTTCAACCGGGCGGCCCAGTGCTTCCAGCTGAGGTCCTTCGCCTCCCGCACCGCGTTGGACGCGTACTTCTCGTAGTCGGCGTGCTCGCCGATGTCGATGTGCCCCAGCTCGGCGTTCGGCACCAGCAGGTTGCGGTAGATGATCGCCGAGCCGATGCCGGTGCCCAGCGTGGTCATGATCACCAGCCCGTCGACATCCTTGGCCGCCCCGAACTCGCTCTCCGCGTAGCCCGCCGCGTCCGCGTCGTTCACGAAGGTGATGTCGTGGCCGAGCGACTGCTCGAAGAGCCGCTCCGCGGCCAGCCCGATCCACTTCTTCGAGACGTTCGCCGCCGACATCGTGTGCCCGTCGCGCACGACCGCGGGGAAGCAGACCCCGATCGGGGCCGTGTCCGCGGCCTCCTGCAGGTCGGCGAGGATGCTCGTGACGACCTTCATGATGGCGTCGGGCTCGCCGCCCTCCGGGGTCGGCCGCTTCACCCGGTCGCTGATCAGCTCGCCGCGCTCCAGGTCGACCAGGCCGCCCTTGATGCCCGTACCGCCGATGTCGATGCCGATCGCCTGCGTCACGAGCGTCACAGTAGCCCCCGCGTAGCATCCAGGCCTCCGCGGGACGGGCCCGCGGGCGGGCGGAGGGAGCGGCCGTGGCCGACGACGACCAGTGGTGGTACAACACGAGGACCGGCGAGGTCGAGCAGGGCGCGCAGTCGCCGTGGTCCGACCGGGCCGGCCCCTACGGCTCCCGCGAGGAGGCCGAGGGCGCGCCGGCGCGCATCGCCGAGAACAGCCGCCGCATGGCGGAGGAGGACGCCGAGAACGCTTGACGCGGCCGGGCTACTCGGGGTACTCGTGCTCCGGGCCCGGATAGGCGCCGTCGGCGACCTCCTCGCGGAAGGCGGCGACGGCGCCGGCCAGCACCCCGCTGAGGTCCGCGTAGCGCTTCACGAAGCGCGGCACCCGGCCGTCGGTCAGTCCGGCGAAGTCGGTCCACACCATCAGCTGGCCGTCGACGTGCGGCCCGGCGCCGACGCCGATGGTGGGGATCGTCAGCGCTTCGGTCGCGCGGCGGGCGGTGTCGGAGGGCACCATCTCGAGGACGACGGCGAAGGCGCCGGCGTCCTCGACGGCCCTCGCGTCGTCGAGCAGCGTCTCCGCGGCGGCGCCCCGTCCCTGCACGCGGTGCCCGCCGAGTCGGTGCTCGCTCTGCGGGGTGAAGCCGATGTGCGCCATCACGGGGATCCCGGCCTCGACGATCCGCTCGATCTGGCGCGCGCTGCGCCGGCCGCCCTCCAGCTTCACGGCGTGGGCGCCCGTCTCCTTCATGAACCGCACGGCGGTGGTCAGCGCCTGCTCCGGCCCGATCTCGTAGGAGCCGAACGGCAGGTCGGCCACCACGAACGCGCGCTGCACCGACGAGGCGACCGCGCGGGTGAGCGGGATCAGCTCGTCGCTCGTGACGGGCACGGTGGTGTCGTAGCCGAACACGGTGTTGCCCGCGGAGTCGCCCACCAGCAGGAAGTCGATGCCCGCCCGGTCGAAGATCCGCGCCGTGTTCGTGTCGTAGCTGGTGAGGCCGGTGATGCGGACGCCGTCCCGCTTCGCCTCGAGGAAGTGCCTCGTGCGCACCTTCGCCTTGGGATCGACCATCGGAGCACGCTACCGATCCCGGCGGTGAGGCGGCTCCGGGTCCGTCAGCCCTGCGGGCGGTAGGTGATCGGCAGGCGCCGGTCGCGGCCGAAGGCCATCTGGCTGATCTTCGGCCCGATCGCGGCCTGGCGGCGCTTCCACTCGGCGCGGTCCGTCAGCACCACGACCTGCTCCACGACCTTCGGGTCGAAGCCCGCCTCCAGCAGCTGCGCGCGGCTGTGCTTCCGCGTGATGTAGCGGTCGAGGATCTCGTCCAGCACCTCGTAGGAGGGCAGCGTCTCGTCGTCCCGCTGGTCGATGCGCAGCTCGGCCGACGGCGGCTTCGAGATCGCGTTCTCGGGGATGGGCGGGGTCTCGCCGCGCTGCAGGGCGGCGGCGTTGCGCCAGCGGGACAGCTCCCAGACCAGCATCTTCGGCACGTCCTTCAGCGGGTTGAAGCCGCCGACCGAGTCGCCGTAGATCGTGGAGTACCCGACCCCCAGCTCGCTCTTGTTGCCGGTGGTCAGCACCAGGTGGCCGTCCTGGTTCGACAGCGCCATCAGGATCATGCCGCGCACGCGCGCCTGGATGTTCTCGGCCGCCAGGCCCTCCAGGTGCAGCTGCTGCTCGAACGGCGCGACCAGGCCCTCGATCGGCTCGGTCGAGTAGCGCAGCCCGATCCGCTCCGCCAGGTCGTCGGAGTCCGACCGCGAGTGCGCGGACGAGTACCGGCTCGGCATGGAGACGCCGAACACGCGCCCGGGGCCGATCGCGTCCGCCGCGATCGCCGCCACGGCCGAGGAGTCGATGCCGCCGGAGAGGCCGAGGATCACGGACGGGAACCGGTTCTTCTCCACGTAGTCGCGGAGGCCCAGCACCAGGGCGTCCCACACCTGCTGCAGGTCGTCCGGCGGCTCGGCGACGTCGCGCTCGAGCGGGGGCCGCGGGGCCTCGCGCGCCGGCAGCAGCACGCGGGTCACGCCGTCGACCAGGGTCGGGGGCGTCGCCGCGTCCGCCTCCACGTCGACGACCAGCAGGTGCTCCCGGAACTGCGGCGCACGGGCCAGCAGCCGGCCGGCCCGGTCGACCACGACGCTGTCGCCGTCGAAGACCAGGTCGTCCTGGCCGCCCACGAGGTTCACGTAGGCCACGACCGTGTCGGTCTCCTCCGCCCGGCGGCGCACCAGCGGCAGCCGCAGGTCGTCCTTGTCCCGCTCGTAGGGCGAGCCGTTGATCACCACGAGCACGCCCGCGTCGGCGGCCGCGACGCGGCTGACGGGGCCGCCGTCGCGCCAGATGTCCTCGCAGATCGCCAGGGCGACGTCCACCTCGCCGAGGCGCAGCACGATCAGCTCGTCGCCCGGGATGAAGTTGCGGTACTCGTCGAACACCGAGTAGTTCGGCAGGTGGAACTTCGCCTGCCGTGCGGCGATCCGCCCCTGGAACAGCACGGCGGCGCAGTTCTGGGCGATCGACGTCGGGCTGGTGCCGCGGTCGTCGGGGCGCGGGGCGAAGGGGCCGTCGGGGAACCCGACGATCACCGGCAGGTCGCCCCACCCCTCCTCGTCGAGCCGCCGCGCGAAGGCGGTGAGGTGGTCGCGGGACGCCGCGAGGAACGACGGCCGCACGGCCAGGTCCTCGATCGGGTAGCCCGACAGGGCCATCTCCCCGAAGGCGACCAGGTCGGCCCCCTGCTCGTGGGCGCGGCGGACCACGTCCACCGCTCGTTCGGCGTTGTCGATGAAGGAGCCCATGACGGGGTTCGTCTGGGCCAGCGCGATGCGCAGGACCGGCATGCCCGGTAGTTTAGGAAGGGCTGCGGGACGGGCCGTTCAGCGTTCATCCCGGAGGGAGACCGCACGCGTGGTCGACAAGCAGCGCGACTTCGTGCTCCGCACGATCGAGGAGCGGGGCGTCAAGTTCGTGCGGCTCTGGTTCACGGACGTCGTCGGCACCCTGAAGTCCGTGGCGGTCGCGCCCGCCGAGGTCGAGGGGGCCTTCGCGGAGGGCATCGGCTTCGACGGCTCGGCGATCGAGGGCTACACCCGCTCGTACGAGGCCGACGTGCTGGCCGTGCCCGACCCGGCGACCTTCCAGATCCTGCCCTGGCGGGGCGAGGTCGACCCGACCGCCCGCATGTTCTGCGACATCACCACCCCCGACGGGCAGCCCGCCTCCGCCGATCCGCGCAACGTGCTGAAGCGCGCGCTGGCCAAGGCCGGCGACCACGGCTTCACCTTCTACACGCACCCCGAGATCGAGTTCTACCTGCTGAAGTCCAGCGCGTACGGGCCGGACGGGCCCGAGCCGGTCGACTCGGCGGGCTACTTCGACAACGTGCCGGGCGGCACCGCGCACGACTTCCGCCGGCGCAGCGTGCGCATGCTCGAGGACCTGGGCATCTCGGTGGAGTTCAGCCACCACGAGGCGGGGCCGGTCCAGAACGAGATCGACCTGCGATACGCCTACGCGCTCACGACCGCGGACAACGTGATGACCTTCCGCACGGTGATCAAGGAGGTCGCGATCGAGCAGGGCGTCTACGCGACGTTCATGCCGAAGCCGATGTCGGGCAAGCCGGGCAGCGGCATGCACACCCACCTGTCGCTCTTCGAGGGCGACACGAACGCCTTCTTCTCCGCCAGCGGCGAGTACCACCTGTCGACGCTCGGCCGCCGCTTCATCGCGGGGCTGCTGCGCCACGCGCCCGAGATCACCGCGGTGACGAACCAGTTCGTCAACTCCTACAAGCGCCTGTGGGGCGGGGACGAGGCGCCCAGCTACGTCTGCTGGGGCCACAACAACCGCTCCGCGCTGGTGCGCGTGCCGCTGTACAAGCCCAACAAGGGGCAGTCGACGCGCGTGGAGTACCGCGCGATGGACTCCGCCGCGAACCCCTACCTGGCCTTCGCGCTGCTGCTCGCCGCGGGCATGAAGGGCATCGAGGGGGAGTACGAGCTGCCGCCCGAGGCCGAGGACGACGTCTGGTCGCTCTCCGACGGCGAGCGCCGCGCGCTCGGCTACGACCCGCTGCCGACCAACCTCGACACCGCGATCCGCCTGATGGAGGAGAGCGAGCTGGTCGCCGAGACGCTGGGGGAGCGGGTCTTCCGGTACGTGCTGGCGAACAAGCGTCGCGAGTGGGAGGCGTACCGCGCGCAGGTGACGCCGTATGAGCTCGCGAGCAACCTCGAACTCCTCTGAGGCGGGCGCCCTCCGCCTCACCGACCTGGCCCGCGCCGGCTTCGCCGACCTGGGCGCGGCGCGCACCGGCCTCGACGACCTGGCGGCGCTGGTCGGGCTCGCGCCGGGCGCCCTGCTGGACGCCTTCGCCCGGCCGGTCGGCTCGCCCGACGAGGCCCTGCGCCACCTGACCCGCATCGCCGAGCGCGACGCCGAGGGGGTGCGCCTGCTGCTGGACGAGCCGGCGGCGGGTCGCCGGCTCGCCCTCGTGACCGGGGCCTCCTCCGGCGTCGTCGAGTTCCTGCTGCGGCGACCGGACGCGCTGCCGGTGCTGGCCGAGACGCTGAGCGCCCCGCCGTCGCCGGCGCAGCTGCAGCACGCCCTGCTGCGGGCGGTGCAGGCGGGCGACGGGGTCGCGGGGCTCACCGGTCCGGCCGGCCGGCGCGCGCTGCGGGTCGAGTACCGCCGGCAGCTCACGCGCATCGCCGCGTGGGACCTCGAGCAGCCGTCCGGCACCGCGGTCTTCGAGCGGGTCGCCGCCGCCCTGGCCGACCTGGCGGCCGCGGCGCTCGAGGCGGCGCTCAGGGTCGCCCGGGCCGAGGTGGCGGTCAGCGCCGGTGCCGAGCGCGTCGCCGCCACGCCCCTCGCCGTGATCGGCATGGGCAAGGCCGGGGCGCGCGAGCTAAACTACGTCAGCGACGTCGACGTGATCTTCGTCACCGAGCGACCGGACCCCGAGGCCGACGCCGACCCGGTGCCCGTGGCGACGCGCCTGGCCATCACGCTCATGCGGGTCATCGACGAGACGGACTTGGAGCCCGCGCTCTGGCAGGTCGACGCCAACCTGCGGCCGGAGGGCCGCAGCGGCGCGCTCGTCCGCACGCTCTCCTCCCACATCGGCTACTACGACCGCTGGGCGTCGGGGTGGGAGTTCCAGGCGCTGCTGAAGGCCTGGCCGCTGGCGGGCGACGCCGATCTCGGGCACCGCTACGTGGCCGCGGTGCGCCCGAAGGTGTGGCACGCGTCGGCGCGCAGCGACTTCGTGCGCGACGTGCAGCGCATGCGGCAGCGGGTGGAGCAGCACATCCCGGCCGACCAGGTCGACCGGCAGCTGAAGCTGGGGCCGGGCGGGCTGCGCGACGTCGAGTTCACGGTGCAGCTGCTGCAGCTGGTCCACGGCCGCACGGACGAGCTGGTGCACGCCAGGGCGACCCTGCCCGCGCTGCGGTCGCTGACCGAGCGCGGCTACGTCGGCCGGCTCGAGGCCGCCGAGTTCGGCGAGGACTACCGGCTGCTGCGGCTGGTCGAGCACCGGCTGCAGCTGCGCCGGCTGCAGCGCACCCACCTGCTGCCGACCGACGCGGGCGAGCTGCGGGCCGTCGCGCGCGCCTCCGGCCTGGCGCAGGACGGCCCGGACCTGGTCGAGCGGCTCGGCCGGGTGCGGGGCCGCGTGCGCGGCCTGCACCAGCGGCTCTTCTACCGCCCCCTGCTGACCGCCGTGGCCCGGCTGCCCGAGGAGGAGCTGACCCTCAGCACCGCGGCGGCGGAGGACCGTCTCGCCAGCATCGGGTTCGCCGACCCGAAGCAGGCGCTCGGGCACATCGCCGCCCTCACCGCCGGCGTCTCCCGCCGTGCAGCCATCCAGCGCACCCTCCTGCCCGTGCTGCTGCAGTGGTTCGCGGAGGGCCCGGACCCGGACCTCGGGCTGCTGTCGTTCCGGCGCATCTCCGAGAAGCTGGGGGAGACCTCCTGGTACCTGCGCATGCTGCGCGACTCGCCGACCGCTGCGCGGCGCCTCGCCACCGTGCTGTCCGAGTCGCGCTTCGTCACCGGCCTGCTCGAGACGAACCCGGAGGCGGTGCGCTGGCTCGAGCAGGACGCCGACCTGCGGCCGCGCACGCGCGCCGCCCTGCGTGCGGAGACCACCGCGACCGTGCAGCGGCACGTGCTGCGCGAGGACGCGGCGGCCGCGCTGCGCGGAGCGCGGCGGCGCGAGGTGCTGCGGCTCGCGCTCTCCGCGCTGCTGGGCGTGCTGTCGGTGCGCGAGCTGGGGCCGGCGCTCGCGGACGTGCAGACCGCGCTGCTGGCCGGCTGCCTGCGCAGCGTGCGGCGGGACGACGGCCCGTGGCCCGAGTTCGCCGTCGTCGCCATGGGGCGCTACGGGGGCGCGGAGCTGGGCTTCGGGTCCGACGTCGACGTGATCGTCGTCTACCGGGCGATCGTGGGCATGTCGCCGGAGCTGGCGCAGCGGCAGGCGGACGTGCTGACGAACGAGCTGAAGCGGCTGACCGCGGACCCCCGGCTGCCCTTCGAGCTGGACTTCGACCTGCGGCCGGAGGGGCGCAACGGCCCGATCGCCCGCTCCTTCCGCGCCTACGAGGCCTACTACTCCCGCTGGTCGCTGACGTGGGAGTCGCAGGCGCTGCTGCGCGCCAGGGGCGTCGCGGGCGACCGCACGCTGGTGACGGACTTCGAGGCGCTGGCCGACCGGCTGCGGCACCCCGAGGCGCTGGACGAGCAGGCGGTGCGCGAGATCAAGCGCATCAAGGCGCGGATGGAGTCGGAGCGGCTGCCCCGCGGGGTCGACCCCTCCCGCCACCTCAAGCTGGGACCCGGCGGCCTCACCGACGTCGAGTGGGTCGTGCAGCTGCTCCAGCTGCAGCACGCGAACGCGCTGCCGGCGCTGCGCACCCAGAGCACGCTGCAGGCCCTGGACGCGGCGGTCGGCGCCGGCCTGATCGCGCGCGAAGACGCGACGCCGCTGCGCGACGCCTGGATCTTCGCCTCGCGGCTGCGCAGCGCGATCACCCTCTGGCTGAACCGCACCACCGATGTGCTGCCGGTCGACCGCCAGGCGCTGGAGGGCGTCGCGCGCATCCTCGAGTACCCGCCGGGCTCGGCCGCCCAGCTGGAGGAGGACGCGCTCCGCATCACCCGCCGAGCCCGCGCGGTCTTCGAGCGCCTCTTCGCCTGATCCGGGGCGCCCGGCTGGCTCAACCCGTCACGCCCGCGCGACCGGACGCGTGACGACTCGAGCCTCGTCTGGCGCGCCCAGCGCGTCGCTCTCGAGTACGAGGGGGCGGGGCACGCCGCCCCGAAGCAGATGCGCATCGACATCGCTCGCTCCGAAGCGTTCCGGGAGGACGGCTGGGTGGTCTTCCGTGCGACGTCGGACGATCTGGAGCCAGCGCGTGCGGTGCTCCTGGTGCGTCGCATCCGCGCAGCCCTCGACGCGCGCCAATCCGCTCCGCCACTCGGCGAGCGTCCTCGGCGTGACTGTCCGAGCCGCGGACGACGGAGGCCGCCGCACCCTCGCGGGTGCGGCGGCCTCGGGCGCTGCGGGGATCAGACCCCGTAGTACAGCTCGTACTCGAAGGGGTGCGGGCGGGCGGCCAGCGGCTTGATCTCCTTCTCCCGCTTGTAGTCGAGCCACGTCTCGATGACCTCGGGCGTGAAGACGTTGCCCGCGGTCAGGTAGTCGTGGTCCGCCTCGAGCGCGTCGAGCACCAGGTCGAGCGAGCCCGGCACCTGCGGGATCAGCTTCGCCTCCTCGGGAGGCAGCTCGTACAGGTCCTTGTCGACCGGCTCGTGCGGCTCGATGCGGTTCTGGATGCCGTCGAGGCCGGCCATCAGCTGCGCGGCGAAGGCCAGGTACGGGTTGCCGGAGGCGTCGGGCGCGCGGAACTCGATGCGCTTCGCCTTCGGGTTGGTGCCCGTGATCGGGATGCGCACCGCGGCGGAGCGGTTGCCGGCGGAGTACACCAGGTTGACCGGCGCCTCGTAGCCCGGCACCAGGCGCCGGTACGAGTTCGTGGTCGGGTTGGTGAAGGCCAGCAGCGACGGGGCGTGCTTCAGGATCCCGCCGATGTACCAGCGCGCCACGTCGGAGAGCCCGCCGTAGCCGGCCTCGTCGTAGAACAGCGGCTTGCCGTTGTTCCAGAGCGACTGGTGCGTGTGCATGCCAGAGCCGTTGTCGCCGAACAGCGGCTTCGGCATGAACGTCGCCGTCTTGCCCCACTGGTGGGCCGTGTTCTTGACGATGTACTTGAACTTCAGGATGTCGTCCGCGGCGTGCACCAGCGTGTCGAACTTGTAGTTGATCTCGCCCTGGCCGGCGGTGCCGACCTCGTGGTGCGACCGCTCCAGCTCCAGGCCGGCCTCGATCAGCTTCAGCGAGATGTCGTCGCGCATGTCGGCGTGGTGGTCGACCGGGGGCACCGGGAAGTAGCCGCCCTTGAAGGGCGTCTTGTTGCCGAGGTTGCCGCCGACCTCCTCGCGCCCCGAGTTCCACGCGGCCTCGGAGGAGTCGACCTTGTAGAAGCTCTCGCCCTGCACGACCGAGTAGCGCACCTCGTCGAAGATGTAGAACTCCGCCTCGGGGGCGAAGAACGCGGTGTCCGCGATGCCCGTCGACGCCAGGTACTTCTCCGCCTTGTGGGCGATCTGGCGCGGGTCCTTCGCGTAGATCTCGCCGTTCCGCGGGTTGTAGATGTCGAACACCATGATCAGCGTGCGCTCGACCCGGAACGGGTCGATGTACGCCGTCGAGATGTCGGGGATGATCTGCATGTCCGACTCGTGGATGTTCGCGAAGCCGCGGATCGAGGAGCCGTCGAACATCTGGCCGTTGGTGAAGAACGCCTCGTCCACCGTCGACGCCGGGATGGTCAGGTGCTGCTGCACGCCCGGCAGGTCGGTGAACCGGATGTCGAGGAACTTGACGTCCGTGTCCTTCAGGAACTTCATGACTTCGGACGAGTCTCGGAACTTGGGGATGGGCATGGTGGTGGTGGATCTCCTCGGAGCCGATGCCGGTCTGCGGACGCAGTCGAACCAACCTACGGGGAGCGCCGTTTCGCCGACGTCACCGGCCTGTTTCGGCGGTGTTACGCGGAGGCGCTCAGGGCGCGGTGCCGAGCGACGGCGTGTCGGGCGAGGGGGAGAATGCGTCGCCGCGGACGCCCTGCTGGAAGGTGACGAGCAGCACGAGCAGGAACGCGAGCAGGGCCAGCACGACCAGGGAGCCGCCGATGCCGCGGCCCTCCACCCGGCGGTAGCGGGGTCCGTCGGGGTCGCCTCGCACGATGCCGTGATCGTCGGGGCCGGCGAGGGGCGTCGCCGCCGGCGCCGCGGGCACCAGCAGCACGTCCCTGGCCCGCAGCAGGCGGTCGAAGTCCGCCTCGGCGCGACGGCGCTCGTCCTCGCCGGCGTCCGGCAGCGTGTCCGGGTGCACGTGGCGGGCGGCGCGCAGGAACGCGCGCTGCACGTCAGGGCCGTCGGCGTCCTCCGCGACGGACAGCAGACCGGCGGCCTCCGCCCGCGACATGGGCCCGGCCGGGCGGCTCACCGTCGGGCGGGACGCATCCGCGTCGGGTCGACGCCCTTGGGGATCGGCACGCCGGTGCCGAGCGACTCCAGCCGGTTGCTGACGCCCAGCACCTCGGCACGGGTCAGCTTGCCCTTCAGCCGCCCGAGCCGGCGGTTGATCTGGCCCAGCCTCACCGCGTCCTCGTCGGGTCCGACGCGCAGCACCGACACCGGGGTGTTGGGCGCGACCCGCTGCACCTTGCGGCGCTCCTCGTCGACCAGCCGCTGCGTGCGCGCCTTCGGGCCCTCCGCGATCAGGACGACGCCGGGCCGCCCGACCGCGCGGTAGACGGCGTCGCGGGTGCGGGGGTTCACGGCGACCGGCACCTCGCTGCCGCGCCAGCCGCGCCGCAGGGAGCCGCGCAGCACGGCGCCCACCGCGCCCTGCTGCCCCTCGATCTGCCGGTAGGCGGCGGCCTCGGCGCGGCGGCCCAGGACGATCAGGGCGATCAGCAGGCCGGTCACGAGCCCGAGCAGCACGTAGACGATGATCGTGAGGACGTTGCCGCCGCCCAGCAGGGCGGCGAGCAGCACGCCGCCGAGGACCGGCACGAGGAAGCCGAGCAGCATCCACCAGACCAGGGCCTTGTCGGCCTTCCGGGTGATGCGGAAGACCTCGAGCAGTTGCTTGACGCGGCCCGGCTTCTTGGCCGGCCGGCCGGTGGAGCGGGCCATGCCCAGATCGTATCCGTTCCTCCCCAGCCGCGACGGGCGGGAGGCGGCGCAGCGGCGCCCCGGAACGAGGGACCGGCGCGCACGGCGAGGCGATGCTGCAGCGGTGACCGAGACCGTGGAGCCCCGCACCCGGGTGCAGCGGCTGCGCGCCGACGCGACCGACCCTCTGGAGGTGCTGCTGACCGCGGCCGGGGACCACCTGGAGCCGCTGCTCGACGTGGGCACGACCCCGACCGGCGACCTGCTGCTCGTGCTGCCGCTGCCCGCCGCCCGCCTCACCGCGCTGCTCGAGACCCCGGGGTGGCCGACCGCCGGCGAGGCCGTCACCGTGCTGGTGCCCCTGGTGCAGGCGCTGCAGCGGATGCACGACGCCGGCGCGGCCCACGGCGGCGCGACCGCCGGAGCCGTGGTGCTCGACGCGGACGGCGCCCCGGCCTGGACCGCGCCGACCGCGCCGCTGCTGCTGCGCCGCGCGGGACCCGCCCGCTTCTCGGCGGCGGTCGACGAGGACCGGCGTCGCTTCGCCGAGCTGGCCGGCGCCCTCGCCGCGCGGGCCGGCGTGCGGCTGGAGGCGACGGGGCTGCCGTCGGCGGCGCTGGTCGAGGCGCTCTTCGCCCTCGCGGATCCGCAGCCGGTGCGCCTCGACCCGCCGCACCCGGTGGTGGAGCAGGGACCGCCCGCCCGCCTGGTCGCGCCCGTTGCGGCGGCGCCGTCGACCCCGTCGAGGGTGCCTCCCGCGCTGCGGGAGGTCCTGTCGGCGCTCGCCCGCCGATCGTCGGGGCTCCGGGCGGTGCGCACCCGCACCTGGGTCGTCGCCGGCTGCGCCCTCGCGTCGCTCGTGGTCGCCCTCGTCGCCCTGCCGAGCGGCTCGGACGCCGGGGATGCGGGCCCGAGCGCGGCGGTCGTGCGGGCCGCGGCGTCGCCCGCAGCCCGCGCGACGCCCTCGCTCACGCCGACCGCGGTCGCGCCCCGCTCGCTGCCGGCGGAGCGGGCGCTGCCGCTGCTGCTGGCCGAGCGCGCGCGGTGCTTCGGGCTGGGCGATGCGACGTGCCTCGACCGGGTCGTCGCCCAGGGATCGCCGGTCCGGGCGGCGGACCGCACGGCGCTGGTGGCGGGCACCGATCCCGTCGCCCCGGGGCCGGGGCGCCTGAAGGTGCTCTCAACGGGCGGCGGCACCGTGGTCGCCGCCGCAGGAGGGGTCGTCGTGGTGGCGACCGCCCAGCAGGACGGCTGGAGGCTCCGCGACGTGGTCGCGGAGCCTCCAGGGTGATGCGCGGCGGGAGCCGCTCGTCGTCAGATGCCGAGCGAGCCGGCGAAGTCGCCGCCCTCGAGCCGCTGCTTCACGGTGCTGAGGAAGCGGGCGGCGTCCGCACCGTCGACGATGCGGTGGTCGTAGCTGAGCGCCAGGAACACCGTGGAGCGGATGGCGATCGACTCGCCGCCGTCCGCGGTCTGCACGACGGCCGGCTTCTTGACGACCGCGCCCGTGCCCAGGATCGCGACCTGGGGCAGGAACACGAGCGGGGTGTCGAACAGCGCGCCGCGCGACCCGGTGTTGGTCAGCGTGAAGGTGCCGCCCGCCAGCTCGTCCGGCTTCAGCTTGTTGTCGCGCGTCCTGGCGGCCAGGTCCGCGATCTGGCCGGCCAGGTCGGCGATCGACATGCCGCCCGCGTTGCGGATGACCGGCGTCAGCAGGCCCCGCTCGGTGTCGACGGCGATCGCCACGTTCTCGTGGTCCGGGTACGCGATGGAGTCGCCCTCCACGGTCGCGTTGATGATCGGGAACTGCTGCAGGGCCTCCACCGCCGCGAGGGCGAAGAACGGCATGAACGACAGCTTCTGCCCCGACTTCGCGAGGAACTCGTCCTTCACCTGCGCTCGCAGACGGGCGACGGCGGTGACGTCGGCCTCCACGACCGTGGTCAGCTGCGCGGTCGACTGCATGGACACGACCGCGCGCTCCGCCACGACCTTGCGCAGGCGCGACATCTTCACGGTGGTGCCGCGCAGCGGCGACGGCTCCGCCTTGGGGGCGGGGGCGGGGGCCGGCGTCGCGGCCGGCGCGGAGGACTGCTGCGCGGCCTGCTCCGCCGCGGCCAGCACGTCCTCCTTGCGGATGCGGCCGCCGACGCCCGAGCCCTGCAGGCCGGACAGGTCGACGCCGCGGTCGTGCGCCAGCTTGCGCACGATCGGGGTCACGTAGGGCGCCGCGGCGTGCGAGCCCGACTGCTGCGAGCCCGACTGCTGCGGTGCCGCCGGTGCGGAGGGCTGCGGCGCGGGCTGAGCCGGCGCGGCGGCGGACGCCGGAGCGGGCTGGGCGGGCGCCGGGGGAGCGGCGGGGGCGGGCTGCCCGGCGTCGCTGCCCTCGGGCGCGTCGACCGAGGGCACGACCTCCTGCTCCAGCGTCGGGCCGGAGTAGGAGTCGCCGGCGTCGGCGGCCTCCTGCGGCCGGTCCTGGCGCGTCTGCTCGGGCGCGGGGGCCGGCGAGGAGTCGACCGGCGCGGTGCCCGCCTCCTCCGGCATGACGTCGGCCTGCTGCTCGGGCTCGGGCTCGGGCTCGGGCTCCGGCTCCGGCTGCTGCTCGGCCTCGGGCTCCGCGGCCGGCGCCCCGCCGCCCGCGCCGGAGCCGTCGCCGATGCGCACCAGCTCGGCGCCCACCTCGACGGTCTCGTCCTCCTGGACCAGGATCTCCTCGATCACGCCGGCCACGGGCGACGGGATCTCGGTGTCGACCTTGTCCGTCGAGACCTCGAGCAGCGGCTCGTCGACCTCGACGGAGTCGCCGACCTGCTTGAGCCAACGGGTCACCGTGCCCTCGGTGACGCTCTCCCCGAGCGCCGGAAGGGTGACGGACTCACTCATCTGTTGGTTCCTTTCGAGCGCCGGCGGGGCCGTGCGCGGCAGTGGATCAGAGGGCGTGCAGCGGCTTGCCGGCGAGGGCGAGGAACGCCTCGCCCAGCGCTTCGTACTGCGTCGGGTGCCCGTGCAGGTACGGGGCGATGTCCTCGGGGGTCGCCTCCCAGTTGACGACCAGCTGGGCCTCGCCGATCAGCTCGCCGACGCGGGTGCCGATGCCGTGGACGCCGACGACGGGGCCGTCCTTGACCCGGACGACCTTGATCGAGCCGGCCGTGTCGAGGATCTCGCTCTTCGCGTTGCCGGCCAGGCTGTAGTCGTAGGCCTGCACGGCGTCGCGGCCGAACTGCTCCACGGCCTTCGCCTCGGTCAGACCGACGGAGGCGACCTCGGGCTCGCAGTAGGTGATGCGGGGCACGTTCACGTCGCTGACGATCGCGGGGTTGAGACCGGCGATCTGCTCGGCGACGAAGATGCCCTGCTGGAAGCTGCGGTGCGCCAGCTGCAGGCCGAAGACGATGTCGCCGACCGCGTAGACGCCGGGCACCGTCGTCTCGAGGCGGTCGTTCACGGCGACGAAGCCGCGGTCCAGCTGGACGCCCGCCTCCTCGAAGCCGTTCCCGGCGGTGGAGGGGCCGCGGCCGACCGCGACGAGCAGCAGCTCGGCGTCGATCGTCTTGCCGTTCTCCAGGGTCACGACCACGCCGGAGTCGTCCTGCGTGACGGACTGGAACCGGACGCCCAGGGAGTAGTTGATGCCGCGCTTGCGGTAGGCCCGCTCGAGGGCCTTCGACAGCGACTCCTCCTCGTTCGGGATGAGGTGGGGGAGCGCCTCGATGATCGTGACGTCGGCGCCGAAGGACTTCCAGACGCTCGCGAACTCGACGCCGATGACGCCGCCGCCGAGCACGGCGACCTTCTTCGGCACGTGGTCGAGGTCCAGGGCGATCTCGGAGTCGATGACCCGGCCGCCCAGCTCGAGACCGGGCAGCGAGCGGGAGTAGGAGCCGGTCGCCAGCACGACGTGCTTGCCCGTGATGGTGGAGTCGCCGACCTGCACGGTGGTGCCGGAGGTCAGGCGCCCGGCACCGTCGATCGTCGTCACGCCGCGGGCCTTCAGCAGCGACTGCAGGCCCTTGAACTTCTTCGCGACGATGCCCGTGCGGTAGCTCGTGACGCCCGCGATGTCGACCGACTCGAACGTGGAGACGATGCCGTAGTGCGCCGAGTCCTTCGCGGTGTCGGCGACCTCGGCCGCGTGCAGCAGCGCCTTGGTCGGGATGCAGCCGCGGTGCAGGCAGGTGCCCCCCACCTTGTCCTTCTCGATCAGGGCGACGCTCATGCCCAGCTCGGTGGCGCGCAGCGCGGCGGAGTAGCCGCCGCTGCCACCGCCCAGGATCACGAGGTCGAAGGACTGGTCAGGCACGTCGTCGGTACTCCCGTTCTGTCGGCGGGGCGTGGTCTTCGAGGGCTCCCGCCAGGGCTGCGAGGCCCCGGCGCTCCGGCCCGGACCGCCGCCTGGAACCCTACTCCCTGCCGCCTGCCGGACCGCTGCCCGGCGCCTGGGCACCGGCCTCCGCGAAGTCCTCCAGCAGCGCCAGGAGCGTGCGCACCATGGTGCCGGTCGGGCCCTGGCCGACCGCGCCGTATGCGGCCCCGCCGTTGTTCGCCGCACCCGCCACGTCGAGGTGCAGCCACGGCACGGGCGAGCCGTCCGCCCGCTCGCCCACGAACTCCTTGAGGAACTGGCCGGCGACCAGCGCGCCGCCGGCGGTGCTGCCGATCTTCACGTTCGCGATGTCGGCGACGTCGCTGTTCAGGACGGTGCGCAGCTCCTCGGGCAGCGGCAGGTGCCAGATCGGCTCGCCCGCGCGCTTCGCCGCGGCCTGCGCTCGGGCGACCAGCGCGCCGTCGCCCATCGCGCCGACGGTGCGGTTGCCGAGCGCCGTGATCACCGCGCCGGTGAGCGTCGCGACGTCCACGACGGCGTCGGGCGACTCCTCGCAGGCCGCGACGATGCCGTCCGCCAGCACCAGGCGGCCCTCCGCGTCGGTGTTCAGCACCTCGACGGTGCGGCCGCCGCGGATGCGCAGCACGTCGTCGGGGCGGACGGCGGAGCCGGACGGCATGTTCTCGGCGAGGCAGAGCCAGCCGGTGACGGCGATCGGCAGCCGCAGCCGCGCCGCCGCGGCGACCACGGCCAGCACCGTCGCCGCCCCCGTCATGTCGTACTTCATGCCCACCATCGAGGCGCCGGGCTTCAGCGACAGGCCGCCCGAGTCGAACGTGATGCCCTTCCCCACGAGGGCGACCGCGGCCGTCGCGCCCTCCGGAGCCCAGCCGACGCGCACCAGCCGCGGAGGTCGGACCGACCCGGCGCCGACGCCGAGGATGCCGCCGAAGCCGCCCTCGGCGAGGGCGGCCTCGTCCCACACCCGCGCCGTCGCCCCGACGGCCTCCGCCTGCTCCACCGCGCGGTCCGCGAGCACCGAGGGCGGCAGGTCCACCGGCGGGGTGGCCACCAGGCCCTTCACCAGCGAGACCGCCTCGGCGACGGTCCGCGCCCGCTCGAGCGCCGCGTCGGGCACCTCGCGGTCCGTGACCACCGTGATGCGGTGCACGGGCGCCTTCTGCGCCGCCAGCGTCTTCACGCGGTACTCGGTGAAGGCGTGCGCGCCGAGCAGCGCCCCCTCCAGCACCGCCGCGACCTGCTCGTCGTCGGCGGCGGGCAGCGCCAGCGCGACGTGCTCGGTGCCGGCGAGGCGGCGCACGGCGTTCGCCGCCGCGGCGCGCAGCGCGTCCGCGTCCGTGCGGGTGCCCAGGCCGGCCAGCGCCAGCACGGGCGCCGCCAGGTCGCCGCCCGGCAGCCGGGTCAGTTCGCCGGCCGCGCCCGCGACGCCGAGCGCCGCGAGGTCGCCGTCGGCGACGGCGGACGCCGACGGCGCGACCAGAGCGGGCGAGTCGCCGCCGGTCACCCCCGTCACCAGGACGTCGGCCTGGACGGCGGCGGGGTCGAGCGCGGTGACGGCGAGTTCGGGGAGCACGGCCCGAGCCTAGGCAGCGCCGCCGGGGCGCCGCCCGACCCCGCGGCCCCGCTCGGTAGGATCGTCCGATGCGCGAGCCGGAGGGACTGTACGAGCTCACGCCGGCGGCGGAGGACGTGCCGCTGGGGCTGCCGCTGGTCGCGGGCCTCACCGGCTTCGCGGACGCGGGCGGCACCGTCGCCCAGCTGACGGAGTACTTCGAGCGCACCGTCGCGCCCGTGCCGGTCGCCGTCTTCGACAACGACCGCCTGCTCGACTACCGGGCGCGGCGCCCGGTCATCGAGTTCGAGGAGGACCACATCACCTCCTTCACGCCGGCCCGGCTGGTGCTGAGCCTCGCGAAGGACGAGATCGGGCGGCCCTTCCTGCTGCTCACCGGCTATGAGCCGGACTTCGGGTGGGAGGGCTTCACCGCCGCGCTGCTCGGGCTGGTCGAGCGCTGGGGCGTGTCCTCCACCACGTGGGTGCAGTCGGTGCCGATGCCCGTGCCGCACACGCGGCCGCTGCAGGTGACCGTGGGCGGCACGCGACAGGACCTGATCGACTCGATGAGCGCCTGGCGGCCCACCACGCGGGTGCCGGCCAACGTGCTGCACCTGGTCGAGTTCCGGCTGGCGGAGCAGGGGCACGAGGTCGCCGAGTTCGTCCTGCTGGTGCCGCACTACCTGGCGGACACCGAGCTGCCCGCCGCCGCCGCGAAGGGGCTGGAGGCGGTCTCCGCCGCCACGGGGCTGCTGTTCCCGATCGACGCCCTGCGCGACGCCTCCCGCGACTTCCTCGCTCGCGTGGACGAGCAGGTCGGCGGCAACGAGGAGCTGGGCGGCCTGGTGCGCGCGCTCGAGGAGCGGCACGACGCGTACATGGCCGGCAACCCGGTGCGCTCGCCGCTGACCGACGACGAGGGCGAGGTGCCCTCGGCGGACGAGCTGGCCGCCGAGCTGGAGAAGTTCCTGGCGATCCGCCGGTCGCACGACGAGGAGGCGTGACGGCGGTCGCCGTCTCGCCGCGCGCGCGGCTGGTCTTCGCCGGGGCGGTCGTCGCCTACCTCTGCGCCGTGCTGCAGCGCAGCACGTTGGGGGTCGCCGGGGTCGCGGCGGCCGACCGGTTCGACGCCTCGGCCGCCGCGCTCTCGACCCTGGGCGTCGTGCAACTGCTCGTCTACGCGCTGCTGCAGGTGCCGGTCGGGGTGCTCGTCGACCGGTTCGGGCCGCGCGCGGTGATGATCACCGGCGCCGCGCTGATGATGGCCGGCCAGGTGGTGGTGGCGTTCGCGCCCGTGCTGCCGGTCGCCGTCGCGGGCCGGATGCTGGTCGGCGCGGGCGACGCGACCACCTTCGTCGCCGCGCTGCGGCTGGTGAACGCCTGGTTCCCGCCCGCGCGGGTGCCGGTGATGAGCCAGTGGCTCGGCAACCTGGGCCAGCTGGGGCAGGTGCTCTCCGCGATCCCCTTCGCCCTGCTGCTGGGGCTGGAGGGGTGGACGGGCGCGTTCCTCGGCGTCGCCGGGGCCTCGGGGGTCGCGCTCGCGGTCGCGGTGGCGACCCTCTCCGACGCGCCGGGCGGGGCGCGGGCCGGGTCCGCCGACCTGCGCACGGCGCTCGGCGGGCTGAAGGCCTCCGTGGCGCGCAGCGGCACCCGGCTGGGCTTCTGGGCGCACTTCGTCACGCAGTCGAGCGGCGTGATGTTCGCGCTGCTCTGGGGCTACCCCTTCCTCGTCTCCGCGGTGGGGCTGCCTCGGCCGGCGGCGTCCGCGCTGCTGACCGTGCAGGTGCTCGCGGGCTTCGCGGTCGGGCCGCTGCTCGGGTCGCTCACCGCGCGCTTCCCGCTGCGGCGCTCGAACCTGGTGATCGCCATCGTCACGCTGCTGGCCGTGGCGTGGGGCCTCGTGCTGCTGTGGCCCGGCACGCCGCCCGTGCCGCTGCTGGTGCTGCTCGTGATCGCGCTCGGCATCGGCGGTCCGGCCTCGCAGATCGGGTTCGACTACGCGCGGACCTTCAACCCGTCGGCGGGGCTCGGCGGCGCCAGCGGGTTCGTGAACGTGGGCGGCTTCACCGCCAGCTTCACGATGATGTTCCTGGTCGGCCTGCTGCTCGACCTGCAGCACGCGGCGACGGGCGCACCCCTGTACTCGCTCGGTGCCTTCCGCGTCGCGCTCGCCGTGCAGTACGTCGTGGTCGGCGGCGGCCTCCTCGCCTTCGCGCTGGCCCGCCGCCGGACGCGGCGCGAGATGCGCCAGCGCGACGGGGTCGTGGTGGGCCCGCTGTGGCTCGCGATGAACGCTCGGGTCCGCGATCGGCGGCACTCCCGGCGCGGTGGTCCCGACACGCCGTGAGCCGGGTACAATTGTAGGGCGCTCGTCGCACGCCCCGCCCGGAGACGGGAATGCGAGGCGCAGGGACGCCGTTCCACTCCTCGACGGATCAGGAGCCGATCGCCGCCGAACCCGCTCGAGCGGGCGGTCCGCATCGCCGTCACACCGACCACCACACGTGCAGGGGGCACTCGATGACCGCATCGACCACCGCGTTCGCAGAAGAGGAGACGGAGGAGCAGGCCGCTCCGACCCGTCCCGCCGCCAAGAAGCCGGCGGCCAAGAAGCCCGCCGCGAAGAAGCCGGCCGCCAAGAAGCCGACCAAGGCCGCCGCCGAGGACGCGCCGTCCGAGGACGACGAGCCGGACGAGGACGACGCGCCCGAGGGCGTCGTCGACGAGGACGCCGAGGCGGACGGCGAGGGCGATGCCGTCGTCGTGGCCGCCGACGACGCCGACGAGCCCGAGGAGGCGGCGCCGCAGACCGCGGCGATCCCGGTGGTGGCGGCGGACGAGCCGCTGCCGACCGGTGCGCTGGTGCTGTCGATGTCGGACGAGGACGAGGTCCCCGTCTACTCGACGGCGATCACGGGCGCCACGGCCGACCCGGTCAAGGACTACCTGAAGCAGATCGGCAAGGTCGCGCTGCTGAACGCCGCCGAGGAGGTCGAGCTGGCGATGCGCATCGAGGCCGGCCTCTTCGCCGAGGAGAAGCTCTCGACCGAGGGCGACACCCTGGGCAAGGAGCTGACCCGCGAGCTGAAGTGGGTCGCCCGCGACGGCCAGCGCGCCAAGAGCCACCTGCTGGGCGCCAACCTGCGCCTGGTCGTCTCGCTGGCGAAGCGCTACACGGGCCGCGGCATGCAGTTCCTGGACCTGATCCAGGAGGGCAACCTGGGCCTGATCCGCGCGGTCGAGAAGTTCGACTACACCAAGGGCTTCAAGTTCTCGACCTACGCCACCTGGTGGATCCGCCAGGCGATCACCCGCGCGATGGCCGACCAGGCCCGCACCATCCGCATCCCGGTGCACATGGTCGAGGTCATCAACAAGCTTGCGCGCGTGCAGCGGCAGATGCTGCAGGACCTGGGCCGCGAGCCCACGCCCGAGGAGCTCTCCCGCGAGCTGGACATGACGCCCGAGAAGGTCGTCGAGGTGCAGAAGTACGGCCGCGAGCCCATCTCCCTGCACACGCCGCTGGGCGAGGACGGCGACAGCGAGTTCGGCGACCTGATCGAGGACACCGAGGCGGTCGTGCCGGCCGACGCGGTGGGCTTCACGATGCTGCAGAAGCAGCTGGAGAGCCTGCTCGACAGCCTGTCCGAGCGCGAGGCGGGCGTGATCCGCATGCGCTTCGGGCTCGGCGACGGGATGCCGAAGACGCTCGACCAGATCGGCGACACGTTCGGCGTGACGCGCGAGCGCATCCGGCAGATCGAGTCGAAGACGATGGCGAAGCTGCGCCACCCGTCCCGCTCGCAGTCGCTGCGCGACTACCTCGAGTGAACCCCCTCCGCTACGCCCCGGCCGTGCTCATCGGCCGGGGCGTTCGGCGTGCCGCCCGGCTGCGCAGCGCCGGCGGCGGGTCGGCGGTGCCCGGCCTGGTGGTCAACCGCGTCGCGCCGGGCTTCCTGGGCGCGACGCTCTCCTCGTTCCGCGAGGGCTTGGTCGTCGTCTCCGGGTCCAGCGGCAAGTCGACGACGACCAAGATGCTGGTCGCGGTGCTCGAGGCCCACGGCAAGCGCGTCTTCACGAACCCTTCCACCGCGAACATCACGCAGGGACTGACCTCCGCGCTGCTCGAGCGGGTGTCGCTGACGGGCCGCATCGACGCCGACCTGGCGGTGCTGGAGATGGACGAGGGGCACGGCGCCGCGCTGGCCGACCGCTTCCGGTCGCGCCTGGTGGTGCTGACCAACGTGATGACCGACCAGATCGACCGCTTCCACGACGCCGAGAAGGTGCTGGACATGGTCGGCCGCATCGCGGCGACCGCCACGGAGAGCGTGGTGCTGAACGGCGACGACGGCCTGCTGTCACGGCTGAAGCCCTCCGCGCGCGTGCTGCGGTTCGGGGTCACCGAGCAGGTGCTCGCCGCCGCGCCCAGGGGGCTCGGGTACGCCGAGACCAGCGCCGTGCGCCCGCAGGGCGTGCTGGTGTCCCGGGTGGAGGGCCGCGAGGCGGAGGTGCGGCTCGACGGCGCCGACCTGCGGATCGACCTGCCCGCCAGGGGCGTGCACTACGCCGTCGACGCGGCCGCGGCGTTGGCGGCGGCCCGGACGCTGCTGGGCGACGCCTTCCGGCCCGACCTCGCGCAGGCCGCGCTGGCCGCGATGCCGCCGGTGTTCGGCCGCGGCGAGATCGCGACCGTCCGCGGCCGGCAGGTCGAGTTCGTGCTGGTGCAGAACCCGGCCAGCTTCCAGCTGAACGTCGACGAGCTGGAGGAGG
>JAKONM010000339.1 GCA_022701925.1 Microbacteriaceae bacterium | reverse complement strand
ACATCTCCGGCAACGTGGTCGGGCTGGTGCTCGGCTCGGCGCTGCGCTTCGTGCTCTACCGCCACTGGGTCTACCGCCCGGGCCGCCGGGACCGGGTCGGCACGGCGCCCGGCCGGCAGCCGGCGGGCGTCCCGGACTAGGCGGCGGGGGCGGTCAGTCGCGGGTCGCGACCGCGCGGTCCAGCAGCTCGGAGACCGCGCGGTGCACCAGGCGGGCGCGCGGCAGGTCGCGCAGCACCATGCTGCCCTCGGTGCCGGCGTGGACGATCACGTCGCCGCTGCCGGTCAGCAGCTGCAGCGGGCCGCGCCGCAGCACCGCCTGCTCGCCGAGCCCCAGCTGGAACTCGGTGCGCTCCCGCACCAGGAAGCCCTGCGTCACGATCAGGCGGCGGGTGGTGATGATCGTCACCCGGTTCAGCCAGAACACCAGCGGCAGGACGCAGAGCATCACGGCGAGACCGCCGGCGGCCAGCGGCAGCGCCGTGTTCAGCCACGGCGGGTCCAGGCGGCCCCACCAGCGGGCGGCGCCGAAGCAGAGGGCCACGAAGAAGAGGGCGGGCCAGACCAGGTGCCGGCCGGAGCGGCGCAGCCGCACGACGACCTGCTCGGGGGCCTCGCGGACGGGCGGGACCGACGTGGGACGTCGCTCCGTGCGCACCCGCGTCCCACCCCCGATCCCCACCGGCACGGCCCTATTCATAGCGCAGGTGCTCGACATCCCCCGCGGGCAGCGCCGCGGTTCCCCGCATCGGCCCGGCGTCCACCACCACGCGCCCCTCCGCGTCCACGTCGACCGCGGTGCCGACGAGCGCGGAGCCGTCGGGCAGCGCGACCCGCACCGCGCGGCCGACCGTCCCGGAGACCGCCAGGACCTCGCCCCGGAGCCCGGCGTCGGCGTCCCCGCCCGCCGCCTCGAAGTCCGCGGCGAGCGCGAGCAGGCGCCGCAGCCAGCCCGAGACGAGCAGGTCGGGGTCCTGCGGGCCCCCCTCGATCGCGAGCGAGGTCGCGGTGGGCACCGGCAGGTCGTCGGGCCGCGCCGCGTGGTTCAGGCCGGCGCCGATCACCACGCCCCCGCCGTCCGGCAGCGCCTGCGCCAGCACCCCGCAGACCTTCCGGTCCCCGATCAGCACGTCGTTCGGCCACTTCGCCGACGCGGCGACGCCCAGCTCCCGCAGGTTCGCGGTCATCGCCGCACCGGCCGCCAGCGACAGCCACCCGAGCCGCTCGGCGGGCAGCCGCGGGCGCAGCAGCACCGACACCGCGAGCGAGGTCCCCGCGGGCGCGCTCCAGGAGCGGCCCAGCCGTCCCCGGCCGGCGGTCTGGTGGTCGCTCGCCAGCACGGACGGCGCCGGCCACCCGTCGGGCTCGGCGGCGGCCGCCCGCAGCAGGTCCGCGTTCGTCGAGCCCGTGGAGGCGACCACCTGCAGGCGGGCGACCAGCGCGGCGGCGGCGGGCAGGGAGAGCACCGGCGCAGCCTAGGGAGCCCGCCCGAGGGCGCTCGCAGTCGCCGGAGCCGCGCGCGGGCCCCGGGCTAGGCTCTGCGCCGTGACGGACACCACCGGGCGGACGCCCGCCCCGGCCACGACGGCCGAGCGCATCGCCGATCTCAAGGACCGCTACCACGAGGCCGTGACCGCCAGCGGCGAGGCCGCGGTGGCGAAGCAGCACGCCAAGGGCAAGAAGACGGCCCGGGAGCGCATCGAGCAGGTGCTCGACCACGGCACCTTCGTCGAGCTGGACGAGTTCGTGCGGCACCGCACCACCGCGTTCGGCATGGACGCGAAGCGCCCCTACGGCGACGCGGTCGTCACCGGCATCGGCGAGATCCACGGTCGTCAGGTGGCGGTCTACAGCCAGGACTTCACGATCTTCGGCGGCAGCCTCGGCGAGGTCGCGGGCGAGAAGATCATCAAGGTGATGGAGCACGCCCTGAAGGCGGGCGTGCCGATCATCGGCATCCTCGACTCGGGCGGTGCCCGCATCCAGGAGGGCGTGGTCGCGCTCGGCAAGTACGGCGAGATCTTCCGCCGCAACACCCAGGCCTCCGGCGTGATCCCGCAGATCTCGATCGTGATGGGACCCGCGGCCGGCGGGGCGGTCTACTCCCCCGCGCTGACGGACTTCGTGATCATGGTCGACAAGACCAGCCAGATGTTCGTCACCGGCCCCGACGTGATCAAGACGGTCACGGGCGAGGACGTGGCGATGGAGGAGCTGGGCGGCGCGCTCACGCACAACACCCGCAGCGGCGTCGCGCACTACCTCGCCTCCGACGAGGACGACGCGCTGGACTACGCGCGGACCCTGATCGGCTTCCTGCCCGACAACAACCTGTCCGAGCCGCGGGTGTACGCGTCCACCGCGCAGCTCGAGGTGACCGACGACGACCGCCGCCTGAACACGGTGATCCCGGACAGCCCGAACCAGCCGTACGACGTGCACGACGTCATCGAGGTGCTGGTCGACGACGGCGACTTCCTGGAGACGCAGCCGCTGTTCGCGCCGAACATCGTCGTCGGCTTCGGCCGCATCGAGGGCCGCACCGTCGGCGTCGTCGCGAACCAGCCGTCGGCGATGGCCGGCACGCTGAACATCGACGCGGGCGAGAAGGCCTCCCGCTTCGTGCGGTTCTGCGACGCGTTCTCCATCCCGATCCTCACCCTGGTCGACGTGCCCGGCTACCTGCCCGGCACGGACCAGGAGTGGACCGGCGTGATCCGGCGCGGCGCCAAGCTGCTCTACGCGTACGCGGAGGCCACCGTGCCGCTCGTCACCGTGATCACCCGCAAGGCCTACGGCGGCGCGTACATCGTGATGGGGTCGAAGCAGCTGGGCGCCGACCTGAACTACGCGTGGCCGACCGCGGAGATCGCCGTCATGGGCGGGCAGGGCGCGGTGAACATCCTGTACCGCGGCGAGATCAGGAAGGCCGCGGAGGCGGGCGAGGACGTGGCCGCCGTGCGCGAGCGCCTGGCGAACGAGTACACCTACAACGTGGCCAGCCCGTTCCTGGCGGCGGAGCGCGGCGAGCTCGACGGCGTGATCGAGCCCGCGACCACCCGCATCACCGTCATCAAGGCCCTGCGCGCCCTGCGGACCAAGCGCGCGACGCTGCCCCCGAAGAAGCACGGGAACATCCCGCTGTGAGCGACGACCCCGGGCTGCGCGTCACCGGCGGCACCCCCACCGACGAGGAGACGGCGGCGATCGCGGCGGTCTTCACGCTCGCCGCCCTGGAGCGGGCGGCCTCCACCGCACCGCTGGACGAGCAGCCCCGCCCGGACGGCTGGCTGCGGTCGGCCCGGAACCTGCGCGGCCCGCTGCCCCGCGGAGGCGCCTGGAACGCGTTCTGACCAGGATCCGAGCGATTTTGTACCCCGTTTGTCCTCGTTTCGCCCTACTGCACCGCGGACGGATCCGAGGCACGATGGTCGTGACGACCCCGACCCACGGGTGTCGTCTTCAGGACGCGTGATCGAGCTGGGGAGCTCGG
>JAKONM010000326.1 GCA_022701925.1 Microbacteriaceae bacterium | reverse complement strand
CCCCCCCCCTCGAGGTCAGGACGCGCTGCTGCTGCTGCTGCTGCTGCTGCTGCTGGCGGCCTGGGCCGCTGCCGGCTTCGCCGACTCCGTCTTGGCCGGCGCGGGCTCCGCCTTCTTCGACTCGCCCTTCGTCTCGCCGCCGGAGGCCGACCCGCCCTCCGACCCCGCGCGGGAGTCGGTGCGGTAGAACCCGGAGCCGTTGAAGGTCACCCCGATCGAGCCGTACTGCTTGCGCAGGGCGCCGCCGCAGACCGGGCACTCCGTGAGTGCGGCGTCGCTGAACTCCTGGTGCACCTCGAGCGGGGTGCCGCACTCGCGGCACTTGTAGGCGTACACGGGCATGCTGGCTCAGATCCTCCGGTGGTGGCGGTCCCGGGTCGAGAACTCGACGGTCCGCGAGGGGGTGACGACGCCGTCGACGCACTGGTCGTGCCGTTCGTGCGGCACCTCGGCGACGAGCTCGGCGTCGAACAGTACCCCGTAGACCGGCGGGCACCGCTCCATCGAGCCGAGGGTCTTGTCGTAGTAGCCGCGGCCCCAGCCGAGCCGCATCCCGTGGGCGTCGACGGCGGCCGCCGGCACCAGGATCAGGTCGACGTCGTTGATCGCGATCGGTCCCAGCAGCTCGCCGACGGGCTCGGGCATCCCGAAGAGGCCCACGACCTCCTCGTCGTCGTCGTTCGCGGTGGTCCAGTCGAGCAGGCCGTCGGCGCGGGTGATGGGGAACAGCACCCGCAGGCCCTCCGCCCGCGCCCAGTTCACGAACGGGCGGGTGTCCGGCTCATCGGTCCGCGACAGGTAGCAGGAGACCGATCGCACTCCGAGCCGGCCCACGAGGGCGATGAGCCCGTCCGTCAGCCCGACGGTCGCGGCGGCCCGCTCCTTCTGCGTCAGATCGCGTCTGCGGGCCCGCAGCTCGGCCCGAAGTGCCCGCTTCTGGGGCCCTGGATCGGCGTTCACGGCCCGATTCTAGGAACGGTCGGCGGATACGCTGTGCTCCTATGGCTTACCACATCACCAAGGCCGTCATACCCGCCGCCGGCCTGGGCACGCGCTTCCTCCCCGCCACCAAGGCGATGCCGAAGGAGATGCTGCCCGTCGTCGACAAGCCCGCGATCCAGTACGTCGTGGAGGAGGCCGTCTCGGCCGGCCTGAACGACGTGCTGATGGTCACCGGCCGCAACAAGTACGCGCTGGAGAACCATTTCGACCGGGTCTACGAGCTCGAGGCGACCCTGGAGAACAAGGGCGACCACGCGAAGCTCGAGAAGGTGCGCGCGTCGACGAACATCGCGGACATCCACTACTTCCGGCAGGGCGACCCCCGCGGCCTCGGCCACGCGGTGCTGCAGGCCCGCATGCACGTGGGGCACGAGCCCTTCGCCGTGCTGCTGGGCGACGACCTGATCGACGAGCGCGACCCGCTGCTGCAGAAGATGATCCAGGAGCAGCAGAAGCGCAACGCCTCGATCGTCGCGCTGATGGAGGTCGACCCCGACCAGATCCACCTGTACGGCGCCGCGAGCATCGAGACGACCGACGACGACGACGTGGTGAAGGTGCTGGGGCTCGTCGAGAAGCCCTCCAAGGAGTCCGCGCCCTCGAACCTGGCGATCATCGGCCGCTACGTGCTGAAGCCCGAGATCTTCCCGATCCTGCAGCACACCGCGCCCGGCAAGGGCGGCGAGGTGCAGCTGACCGATGCGCTGCAGGAGATGGCCGGCGCGACCTGGACCGGCGGCGTCTACGGGGTCGTGTTCCGCGGCAAGCGGTACGACACGGGCGACAAGGTGGACTACCTGAAGGCGATCGTCGAGCTCGCCAGCGGCCGTGACGACCTGGGGCCGGAGCTGAAGCCCTGGCTCAAGCAGTTCGCCGCCGGTCTCGACTGACGCACCACCCGCGACTGACACACTCTCCCCGTGGCCGTCCCCGTACCAGTGCTGCGCGCAGGCGCGATCGTCATCCGGCCAATCCGGCTGCGGGACGCCCGCCAGGTGGAGCGGGAGCTGGTCGAGGGGCGCTCGTGGATGCGCGAGTGGGAGGCGACGAGCCCGCGCGGCTCGGTCGGCTTCGACACCCGCGGCAGCATCCGCGCCCTGCAGCAGAACGCGCGGAGCGGACAGGGGCTGCCCTTCGTGATCGAGGTCGACGGCGAGCTGGCCGGCCAGCTGAACGTCACGGCGATCAGCTACGGCTCGCTGTCGTCGGCCACGATCGGGTACTGGATCGCGGAGCGGTTCGCGGGGCGCGGGGCGACGCCCGCCGCCGTCGCCCTGGCGACCGACCACTGCTTCCAGACCCTGGGCCTGCACCGCATGGAGATCTGCATCCGGCCCGAGAACGCCAAGTCGCTGCGCGTGGTGGAGAAGCTGGGCTTCCGGTACGAGGGCCTGAAGCGCCGCTACATCCACATCAACGGCGACTGGCGCGACCACTACTGCTTCGGCCTGGTGACGGAGGAGGTGCCGGAGGGCGTCCTGCGCCGCTGGCAGGCCGGCCGCGCGCCCGCCGGCGCGGCCGAGGTGCCCGAGCACGACCGCCGGCTGGCGGAGACCTCCTTCCCCTGATCGGCCGTCGTCCGCCCCACGACTGGGGCGCCCGCCGATCGGCGCGACACGCCGCAGCGGCCTGCGTCGCCGGTGTAGGGCGCGCCCCTACTTTCTGACCCATGCCGAGCGGACTGGGTGGAGGCGCGATCATCGCGCTGGCCGCCGTCTTGTGGTTGGTCTACCTGACCCCCTCCTGGTTGCGCCGCCGCGAGTACCTGCGCACCGAGCGGACCGCCGTGCGGCTGCAGCAGACGCTGCGCGCCCTGGCCGAGACCGCCGAGGTGCCCGACGAGGTGCGCGCCGAGGTGTCGGCGCGCAGCGTCGCCGACCAGCACCGCGCCCTGCGCGAGGCGGCCCGGCGGGCCGAGCGCGTGGCCCGGCCCCGCAGCGCGGCCGCGGAGCGCGTGCTCACCCGCGGCGGCCGCGGGCCGCGCCGCCCGCGCGACCGCGCCCAGGCCGTGCAGGAGCTGACGACCGCGCGCCTGCGCCGCAGCCGCGTGCTGGCCGCCAACGTGCTGGTGGTCGGCGTCACCCTGCTGGGCTGGGGCGTGTCGGACCTCGCGTCCGGCGGCGGCCTGGAGTTCCTGGCGGCCGGCGTCGTCGTCGCGCTGCTGGCCGTCGGGCTGCTGCAGCGCGCCTCCACCGTGGCCGCGGCGCACCGCGCGGTCGACGCGGTGGACCAGGCGGTGGTCGTGCCCGAGCAGCAGCGCAGCTTCACCGACTGGCAGCAGGGCGAGCCCTCCCGGCCCACGTGGACGCCCGTGCCGCTGCCGAGGCCGATGTACCTGCAGCGCGAGGAGGTCGCGGCCCCCGTCCGCGACGACGCGGCGGTCGCCGCCTCGCTGCGGGCGGCCTCCGTGCGGGCCGACGAGGCGCTGCGGGCCGCCCACCGCGCCCCCGAGGTGGCCGCGCTCGGCCGCCCGGTCGACGAGGTCGCCGCGGCGATGAACGAGTCCGGGCCGGTGCTGTCCGACCTGGACGGCGTGCTGCGCCGCCGCCGCGCCTCCTAGCCGCAGCCGCTCGCAGCGCCGCGAGACGCGTCAGGACGCGGTCAGCAGCTCGGTCAGCGCCGACAGCAGCGCGGGCGGCGGGGACGCCGCCTGCAGCTCGGCCAGGCGCTGGGCGACGGGCCGCGGAGCGCTGAGGACGCGCCAGAGCAGGGCCTTGTGCTCGTGCGGGTGCTGTGCGGCGGCGAGCAGCGCGAAGATCCGCGCCTCGCGCTCCTGCGTCGCCGGTCGCGGGTCCGGTCCGACCCGCACCGTGCGCGCGCCGGCCGGCAGGTCCACGCGCAGCCGGCCGGGCCCGGCCGCGGCGGCCGCCACCGGTTCGCCGTCCACGCGCACGGCCGTGTCGGCGGCCAGCCCCAGCAGCACGACGGACCAGCGGCGGCCGGGCGGCACGACGCCGTCGGCGCCCTCGACCGCGCCGATCGTCAGCGTGCCGGACGCCTGGTCCCAGGACAGCGGGGTGCGCGCCGTCCGGACGTCGTGCAGCCCGCTGCCCGTCCCGTCGTCCTCCACCAGCGCGAACCGGCCGTCCGCGCCGGGCGCGACCAGCACCTCCAGGTGCTGCGGGTTCGCCGTCGCGTCGGTGTCGCCCGGGCCGGCCAGCGGCAGGATGCCGCCCGCGCGCAGCAGCGCGGGCACGCCCGTCACGTCGCGGTGCAGCACGATCGTGCGCCCGCCCTCGTGCACCACCGCGGTCGTCATGTCGACCCAGGTGCCGGGCGGCAGCCAGGCGGTCGTCGCGCCCTGCAGCGTCACCGGGTCCCGCGGCGAGGTGATCGGCGCCACCACCAGCTCGCTGCCGAACCGGAAGACGGTCGGCGTCGCGTAGGCCGCCTCCTCGGCGGGCGAGTCGTAGTAGAGGGGCAGCACCAGCGGCAGCCCGTCGGCGGCGGCGCGGTGGTTCATCGCGTGCAGGTAGGGCACCAGTCGCACCCGCAGCCGGAGCGCGTCGTCGATCGCCGCCCGCGCCTCCGCCGGGAACGCCCACGGCTCCTTCGCCAGGAACGGGTTGTTCGACGAGTGCAGGCGGAGGACCGGGGAGAACGCGCCCAGCTGCACCCAGCGCAGCATCAGCTCGTCGTCCCGGACGCCGTGCAGGTGGCCGCCGACGTCGTGGCTCCACCAGCCGTAGCCGATGTTCGACGCGGTGGCGGTGAACTCCGGCTGGAACTGCAGCGACGCCCACGACACCACGGCGTCGCCGGAGAAGCCGACCGGGTGCCGGTGGCTGCCGGGGCCGGCGTAGCGGGAGAAGGTGAGCGGCCGTCGCCCGTCGCGGCCGGCGTCCTCGAAGTGCAGGCGGTTCAGCAGCCACAGCGGGTCGACGCCGGCGATGCGGGAGTGCTCGCCCTGCTGCCAGTCGATCCACCAGAAGTCCACGCCCTGCCGCTCGAGCCCGCGGTGCAGCACCGAGAAGTAGGCGTCGACGAAGGCGGGGTCCGTCAGGTCGAACGCGATGGGCAGGCCGTCGAGCGGGTCGCGGCCGAGCGCGCGGCACATCGCCGCGTAGGCGTCCTCGAAGGGGCGCACCCCGTCGGCCGGGTGCACGTTCAGGGTGACCCGCAGCCCGCGCCGGTGCAGCTCGGCGAGGAACGACTCCGGGTCCGGGAACAGCGACGGCTCCCAGCTGTAGCCGGTCCAGCCGCTGCCCTGCGAGGGCGGCACGGGGTCGACGCGGTGCCAGTCCATGTCGACGACGGCGACGCTGAAGCGCACCCCTTCGGCGTCGAACCGGTCGAGCAGCGCCAGGTACTCGTCGGCGGAGTAGCGGTGGTAGCGGCTCCACCAGTTGCCGAGCGCGAAGCGGGGCAGCAGCGGCTGGGGGCCGGAGACCGCGAACAGGTCGTGCAGCGCGGCTGCGAAGTCGTGGCCGTGGGCGAAG
>JAKONM010000325.1 GCA_022701925.1 Microbacteriaceae bacterium | reverse complement strand
CGGCGGGGTCGGCGGGGTGGTCGCCGGGCTGGCCGACCTCGCGGCGCGGGATGCGGCGGTCGCCGAGCGGCACGTGCTGGCGCTGCTGGAGGCCGGGTGCGCGGCGCCCGTCGGCGTCGCCAGCCACGTGACGGAGGACCGCGCCGCGCTGTGGGCCTCCGTGCACCGACCCGACGGCGGCGAGCGGATCGACCGTCGGCTCGAGGTGCCGTTCGGCGACGACCGCGGCGCCGCGCTGCTGCAGGCCGCGCGCGACCTGGCGGCGGAGCTGCTGGCGTCCGGCGCCGCCGACCTGGCCCACCTGGGAGCGTCCTCATGAGCATCGCCACCGCCCCGAGCCGCAAGCCCCTGCGCGGGTGGCGCGTGCTGGTGCCCCGCGGCGGCCCCTGGGGCCACGGCGTCGCGGCCGACCTGCGCGCCCGCGGCGCCGTGCCCGTGGTGGCGCCGAGCATCAACTTCGCCGGCACGGCCGACGAGCCGGCCCTCGACGCCGCGATGCGGCGCCTGGGCACCGGCGCCTACGACTGGATCACGGTGACCAGCGCGACGACCGTCGACGTGCTCTCGGCGCACCGCGCGGCGATCCCCGAGGGGACCAAGGTGGCCGCGGTGGGCGAGACCACCGCGGCGACGCTGACGGCCGCCGGCTACCGGGTGGACTTCGTGCCGCGGCACGACAACTCCGCGGCCGGGCTGCTGGCCGAGTGGACCGACGCCTCCGGGGGCGCCGTGCCGCTGAAGATCCTCGCCCTGCGCAGCGACATCGCGAAGCCCGTGCTGACCGACGGCCTGCGCGCCGCCGGCCACGACGTCGACGCCGTCGTGGCGTACCGCACCGTCGGCGTGCCGATGTCCGCCGAGATCGTGGAGGACGTCTCGGCGGGCCGCTTCGACGCGATCCTCGTGACCTCCGGCAGCGTCGCGCACCAGATCGCGGTGCAGATCGGGCTGGTGCCGTCGCGCACCGTCCTGGCCTGCATCGGCCCGCGCACCGCCGTCGACGCCGAGGCCGCCGGCCTGCGCGTCGACCTGGTGGCGCGCTCCCGCACCAGCGACTCCCTGATCGACACCCTCGAGGAGCTGGCCCGCCACCGCATCGACCACGGGGCCTCCTCGTGACCGCCCTGCGGCCCCTTCGGAAGCAGCCCCGCCCGTGACCATGCCCGTCCGTCCCCGCCGCACCCGCCGCACCCCGGCGATCCGCCGCCTCTTCGCCGAGACGCGCCTGGACCCCGCCCAGCTGGTGCTGCCGGTGTTCGTGCGGGAGGGGCTGGCCGAGCCGCGTCCCATCGCCTCCATGCCGGGGGTGCAGCACCACTCGATCGACAGCCTGAAGGCGGCCGCCGTCGAGGCGGCGGAGGCCGGACTCGGCGGCCTGATGCTGTTCGGCGTGCCGGAGCGCCGTGACGCCGTCGGCTCGGGCGCCACCGACCCGGACGGCGTGCTGAACGCCGCGACGCGCGCCGTCGCGGCCGAGGTCGGCGACGCGCTGGTCGTGCAGACCGACCTGTGCCTCGACGAGTTCACCGACCACGGCCACTGCGGCGTGCTGGCGGCGGACGGCTCGGTCGACAACGACGCGACGCTGCTGCGCTACCGCGAGATGGCCCTCGCGCAGGCGGAGTCGGGCTCGGCGCTGCTGGGCCTCAGCGGGATGATGGACGGCCAGGTCGCCGCGGTGCGCGACGCCCTGGACGCGGCGGGCCGCAGCGAGGTGCTGCTGCTCGGCTACGCGGCGAAGTACGCCTCCGCCTTCTACGGGCCGTTCCGCGAGGCGGTCGAGTCGACGCTGGAGGGCGACCGGCGCACCTACCAGCTGGACCCCGCGAACCGGCGGGAGGGCCGGCGCGAGGCCGTGCTGGACGTCGAGCAGGGCGCGGACGTCGTCATGGTCAAGCCCGCGGGCACGTACCTGGACGTGCTGGCCGACGTGGCCGCCGAGAGCCCGGTGCCGGTCTGGGCCTACCAGGTGTCCGGCGAGTACGCGATGGTCGAGGCGGCCGCGGCGAACGGCTGGATCGACCGCGACCGGGCGGTGCTCGAGTCGCTGATCGGCATCCGGCGCGCGGGCGCCGACGCGGTGCTGACCTACTGGGCGACGGAGGTGGCCGGATGGCTGCGGACCAGGTGACCGACGGCCAGGCGCACCTGGCGGACTCCGCGGCAGCGGCCGGTGCGCCCGAGGCGCCGCACGAGCCGCGGGATCGCAACGCGCGCCTGTTCGAGCGCGCGCAGCGGCGCATCCCGGGCGGCGTCAACTCCCCGGTGCGGGCGTACCGCTCGGTCGGCGGCGCCCCGCGCTTCGTCTCCCGCGCCTCCGGAGCCCGGATCACCGACGCCGAGGGCCGCGAGTACGTGGACCTCATCGCCAGCTGGGGCCCCGCCATCCTGGGCCACGCGCACCCCGAGGTGGTCGCGGCCGTGCAGGCCGCCGCCGCGCGCGGGCTGTCCTTCGGCGCGCCGACCGAGGGCGAGGTCGAGCTGGCCGAGCTGGTGCACGACCGCATCGCCCGCGACGGCGTGACGCCGATCGAGCGGCTGCGGCTCGTCAGCACGGGCACCGAGGCGACGATGACGGCCATCCGGCTGGCGCGCGGCGCCACCGGCCGCCCGCTGATCGTCAAGTTCGCCGGGCACTACCACGGGCACTCGGACGGGCTGCTGGCGGAGGCCGGCTCGGGCGTCGCGACGCAGGGGCTGCCCGCGAGCGCCGGGGTGCCGGCCGAGATCGCCGCGCAGACGATGGTGCTGCCGTACAACGACGAGGCCGCGCTGCAGCAGGCCTTCGCGCTGCACGGCGACCGCATCGCCGCCGTGATCACCGAGGCCGCCGCGGCGAACATGGGCGTGGTCGTGCCGCGTGACGGCTTCGACCGCGCGATGGTGCGGATCGCCCACGAGCACGGCGCCCTGGTGATCAGCGACGAGGTGCTGACCGGGTTCCGGGTGCACGCGGGCGGCTGGTGGGGGCTCGACCCCGCCGGCCCGCTGGACGTGGACCTGCTGACCTTCGGCAAGGTCATCGGCGGCGGGATGCCGCTGGCGGGCCTGGGCGGCCGCGCCGACGTGATGGACCTGCTGGCGCCGCTCGGCCCCGTGTACCAGGCCGGCCCGCTGTCCGGGAACCCGGTCGCGGTGGCGGCCGGCATCGCGACGCTGCGCCTGGCGGACGCGGAGGTCTACGCCCGCGTCGACTCGGCCGCCGACCGCGTGGTCGCGGCGCTCGACGCCGCGCTGACCGCCGAGGGCGTGCCGCACGCGAT
>JAKONM010000289.1 GCA_022701925.1 Microbacteriaceae bacterium | reverse complement strand
GCCGTGCGCGAGCTGGTGGCCTACACGCCCGGCACCGGCTTCTACGCCGACGGGCAGGGCGGCCGCGAGATGCGGCTGTCGTTCTGCTACCCGACGCCGGAGGACATCGAGGTGGGCATCCAGCGCCTCGCCTCCGTGGTCAACGGCGAGCTCGAGCTGGTGCGCGCGTTCGCCGGCACCGGCTCGCTCTCCCCGCGCCGCGACGACCGCTCGGTCGGCGCCCCGCCGCCCGACCTGCGCTGACGCCCCGCATCACCTTTCGACAGGAGCAGCGATGACCGGAACGACCTCCGTGGTGGTGCTGTCCGGCGGGATCTCGCACGAGCGCGACGTCTCCCTGCGCTCGGGCCGCCGCATCGCGGACGCCCTGAACCGGCTGGGCTGGCAGGTGCGCACCGCGGAGCCCGACGCCCGGCTGCTGCCGGACCTGCTGCAGGACCGCCCCGACGTGGTGTGGCCGGCCCTGCACGGCGCCAGCGGCGAGGACGGCTCGCTGCGGTCGCTGCTCGACGTCGCCGGCCTCGCCTACATCGGCAGCCGGGGTGCCGCCGCCCGGCTGGCGTGGGACAAGCCGACCGCCAAGCGCGTGGTCGCGGACGCCGGCGGCGCGACGCCCGCCTCCGTCACGCTGACCCGCGAGGTGTTCCGCGAGATCGGCGCCCGCGCGGCGATCGACGTCATCCTCGGCTCGATGCCCGAGGGCCTGGTCGTGAAGCCGGCGCGGGGCGGCTCCGCCCAGGGCGTCACCGTGGTGGAGGCGGCCGATCAGCTGCCGCGCGCCCTGATGGACGCGTTCACCTACGCGGACGAGGCCCTGATCGAGCAGCGCGTGACCGGCGTCGAGGTCGCCGTCGGCGTCCTCGACGCGGACGGCGGCCCGGAGGCGCTGCCGGCCGTCGAGATCGTGCCGCGCAGCGGGTTCTACGGCTTCGAGGAGCGCTACACCGCGGGCGCGACGCGCTTCTACACCCCGGCCCGCATCGCACCGGAGGCGGCCGCGGCGGCGGGGGAGCTGGCAGCGCTGGCGCACCGCGCGATGGGTCTGCGCCACCTGTCGCGGGCCGACCTGATCGTCGACCCGGAGGGCCGGCCCTGGTTCCTCGAGTCGAACGTGATGCCGGGCCTCACCGAGACCAGCCTGCTGCCCCAGGCCCTGCTGTCGACGGGCCGCGACCTCTCGACCGCCTACGCGTCGATCACCGAGCGGGCGCTGGCGGGCGACTGAGCGCAACCTCGCTCGTCGTCCGGGTGCTGCTGACCCCGTCAGCAGCACCCGGACCCCGACCGAGGCGCTTCAGCGGGCGCGGCGGAGGGCGGCGGTGCGGGTGGCGAGCAGCCGCTCGCGCGCCTCGCCCTCCTCCCAGCGGTCCTCGCCGATCTGCTCGAGGATGCGGTTCAGGTCGGAGACCGAGCCGAAGTCGATCGTGATGCGCCCCGACTTCGCCGTCATGTTCACCTGGACGCGGGTGTCGAAGCGGCTGCCCAGCCGGTCGGCGATCTCGTCCAGCTTCTCGTCGCGGCGCCCGGTGGCCTTCTTGCGCTTCAGCGGACCGGCCAGCGCGATCGCCGCCGCCTCCGACTGCCGCACGTTCAGGTCCTCGCCGATGATCTTGTCGGTGAGCCGGTCCATCAGCTCCGGGTCGGCCACCGACAGCACCGCACGGGCGTGCCGCGGCGTGATGACGCCGGAGGCGACCTTGCGCTGGATGTGGTCGGGCAGGTTCAGCAGGCGGATGCTGTTGGTGATCGCACCGCGGGACAGGCCGAGCCGGATGCCCAGCTCCTCGTGCGAGATCCCGAAGTCGTCCACCAGCTGCTGGTAGGCGCTGGCCTCCTCCACCGCGTTCAGCTGCAGGCGGTGCAGGTTCTCGAGCAGCGCCTCCTGCAGCATCAGGTCGTCGGAGGTGTCCTTGACCAGTGCCGGGATCGTCTTCAGCCCGGCGGCACCGGCGGCGCGCAGCCGCCGCTCGCCCATGATCAGCTCGTAGCCCCCGACGCCGGCCACCTGGCGGACGACGATCGGCTGCAGCACGCCGTTCTCGCGGATGGACTGCTCGAGCTCGTCGAGCGCGCCCTGGTCGAAGTGCCGGCGCGGCTGCTGCGGGTTCGGCCGCACGTCGGCGGGCGCGACCTCCACGAGCCGCAGGCCCTTCACCTCCACCAGGTCGTCCTGCTCGGACCGGCTGCCGCCGAAGTACACGTCGGCGGGGCGCACGGCCTGCAGGTGCGGCTCGCCGTCCTCCGGCAGGTTCATCAGGGCGCCGATGCCGCGGCCGAGGCCGGCGGTCCTCCGCGGGGTGCTCATGCGGCCGCTCCGCGACGGGCGATCTCGCCGGCCGCCTCGAGGTACGACACGGCGCCGGGGGAGTTGGGGTCGTAGGTGATCACGCTCTGACCATGGCTGGGGGCCTCCGAGATGCGCACGGCGCGGGGGATGACGCTCGACAGCACCTGCTCGGGGAAGTGCTTGCGGACGTCGTCGGCGACGTCGTTCGCCAGCCGGGTCCGCGAGTCGAACATGGTCAGCAGGATGGTCGACACCGTCAGCTGCGGGTTCAGGTGCTTCTCGATCAGCTCGACGTTGCGCAGCAGCTGGCTGAGCCCCTCCAGCGCGTAGTACTCGCACTGGATGGGGATCAGCACCTCGGTCGCGGCGACGAAGGCGTTGATGGTCAGCAGGCCGATCGACGGCGGGCAGTCGATGAAGACGTAGTCGAACCGTTCCTCGCTGGACGACAGGTAGGCGCTGAGCGCCGAGCGCAGCCGCTGCTCGCGGGCGACCAGCGAGACCAGCTCGATCTCCGCCCCGGCCAGGTGGATCGTCGCGGGCGCGCACCACAGGTTCTCGAACTCGGGGCTCTGCTGCACCACGTCCGACAGCGGCGCGTCGCCGACGATGACGTCGTAGACGCTGATGGTGTCGTGGCGGTGCTCGACCCCGAGGGCCGTGGAGGCGTTGCCCTGCGGGTCCAGGTCGATCGCCAGCACCCGCATCCCCGACTTCGCCAGCGCCGCGGCCAGGTTGACGGTCGACGTGGTCTTGCCGACACCGCCCTTCTGGTTGGCCACCGTGAAGACGCGGGTCTGGCGCGGCTTCGGCAGGGCGCTGCCCCGCAGCCGCGCGCGCCGAAGGGTCAGGTCCGCCAGCTCGCGGGCGAGCGGGGTGGATTCGTCGAAGCCGGAGCCCCGTGCGTCGATCGCCGATCCGCGTGTCACGTGCGCCACCTCGTCCTCCGCCGTGCCGTCCAGCCCGAGATCCCCCCGGACAGGGGTCACCCGGGCACAGTAGCCAGGAACACCCGGGTCTCGAGCCCCGCCATGCCGCGTCCGGCCATCTCCACACGGACGTCCGTCAGTCCGAGGCGCCGCACCGTCTTCTCGGCCTTCGCCAGCTCCGCCTCCACGGCGGCGCCCTTCAGCAGCGCGAGCCGGCCGCCGGGGCGTGCGAGGCGCGCCGTGATCGGCAGCAGGCCGGTCAGGGCGCCCACCGCGCGGGCGGTCACCACGTCGAAGCGGGCCGCCTCCGCGTCCTCCGCGCGCACCCGATCGACCCGCACGTTCGTCAGCCCCAGCCGGCCGACCTCCTCCTGGAGCCAGGCGGTACGCCGCTCCATGGGCTCGATCAGGGTCAGGTCCAGGTCGGGCCGGGCGGCGGCGAGCACCAGCCCCGGCAGCCCCGCGCCGCTGCCCACGTCGGCGACGGCGGCGTCCCGCGGCAGGAACTCGGCCAGCAGCCCGCTGTTCACGACGTGCCGGGACCACAGCCGCGGCGGTTCGAGCGGGCCGATCAGCCCCAACCGCTCGCCGTGCTCGGCCAGGTCCGCGGTGTAGCGGCGCACCAGGGGCAGCCGGTCGCCGAACACCTGCTCGGCCTCGGCCGGCTCGGGCTCGACGGCGGACGGCTCCTCGACCTCCTGCGGGACGGTTCGCCGGGTCACGCCGAGGTCAGGACGATGTGCCGCGACGACCCCTCGCCCTCGGAGTGGCTCGCCAGCCCCTGCTCGGAGGCCAGGTCGTGCACCAGCTTGCGCTCGTAGGACGACATGGGCTGCAGCGAGAAGGCGGGCTCGCCGGCCTGCAGCGCCTGCTGCGCCTGCTCGACGAGCGCCGCCAGCTGCCGGCTGCGGGAGTCGCGGCTGCCGCCGATGTCCAGGGTCAGCCGGGCGAACCCGCCGGTGCGGGTCTGCACGGCGAGGCGCGCCAGCTCCTGCAGCGCGCCGACGGTCTCGGGCGCGGACAGCAGCCGCAGGTCGCCGCCCGTCACCTTGAGCACGACGCGGTCGCCGGCCTCCTCGATCTCGAGGTCGCCGTCGAGGTCGCAGACGTCCAGCAGCTCCTCGATGTAGTCCGCCGCCAGGTCGCCCACGTCGACCTGCTCGTCCTGCGGCGCGACGACGTCGTCGCCCCCGGTCGGCGCGGCGCCCTCGGCGTCGAGCGCCGCCTGCAGGCCCACCACGTCGTCCTCGGCGGGACCGCCGGGCTGCACGGTGCTCATGCCCGGCGCTCCCCGGTGCGCTTGGAGCGCGCCCGGCCGACCGGCTGGCTTCGCTGCGTGTTCACCCGGGGCTGCACGACCGGCGCAGCCGTCCCGCCGTCCTCGACGGCCAGCGGTGCCCGCTTGCGCTCGGCCTTCTTCGCCAGCCGCGCCTCCCGCGCCTTCGCGGCCTCGCTGCCGGGGGTGGGGGAGTTGCGGATCACGATGAACTGCTGGCCCATCGTCCACAGGTTCGAGAACACCCAGTAGAACATCACGCCCAGCGGGAACGCGATGCCCGAGAAGATGAAGACCAGCGGGAGGATGTACAGCAGGATCTTCTGCTGCCGGTACATCGGGCTCTCCATCGTCTCCTTGGAGACGTTCTTCGACATGATCTGCAGCTGCGTGAAGAACTGGGTCACGGTCATCAGCGCGACCATCACGATGCCGATCACGGTCGCGAGCGGCACGCCCTCGTTGTTCACGATCGTGGCGTGCAGCGGCGCGGTGAACAGGTTCGCCTGGCCGAACGAGTTCGCCAGGTCGACCGACAGCAGGCCGACGCCGCCGCGCTCGGGGTTGCGCTGCGCCGTCTCCAGCACCTGGAACAGGCTGAAGAAGATCGGCATCTGCGCCACCAGCGGCAGGCACGACGCGAACGGGCTGGTGCCCGTCTTCTTGTACAGCTCCATCGTCTCGCGGCTCATCGCCTCGCGGGAGAACTGGTCGCGCTTGCCCTTGTACTTCTCCTGGATCTTCTTCAGGTGGGGCGCGAGCTCCAGCATCTTGCGCTGGCTCTTGATCTGCTTGACGAAGAGCGGGATCAGCGCGGCGCGGACCACCAGCACCAGCCCGAGGATGGACAGCACCCACGTCAGCCCGTCGTCGGGGTTGAAGCCGATGCTCGACCAGAAGGCGTGGAAGCCGACCAGGATCGCCTCGATGACCCACTTGAAGGGCCAGAGGACGAGGCTGAAGATGTCCATGCGGTCAGCCTCCCGGCTGCTCTGCCGGCCGAACGAAGCCGAGCGGGGTGATGCGGAACGCGGGGTTCAGCCGCGCCGGCGGGTCGTCCACCCCGCCGCGCGACCACGGGTTGCAGCGGAGCACTCGCCACGTCGCGAGGACGGACCCCGCGACGACTCCCGACTGCTGCACCGCTTCGAGCGCGTAGCGCGAGCAGGATGGATGGTACCTGCAGACGTCGCCGTAGAGGGGCGAGACGACACGGCGGTAGGCGGTCAGCAGCGCGATGACGGCGTTGCGGGGCAGCAGGGCCGCGGCGGTGAGCACCGTCACGAGCGCGACAGCTCGGTCACCGACCGGCGCACCTCCGCGTCGATCGCCGCGAAGTCCGACCGGGCCGCGGCGGGCAGCGCCCGCAGTACGACGTCGAACCCGCCGGTCTCCTGCGCGAGCGACCAGCCGACGGCCTTGATGCGCCGTCGCACGCGGTTGCGCACCACGGCGTTGCCCACGTTCTTCGCCACGATCACGCCCATGCGCAGCGGCGCGTCGGGCGCGGTGCGCCGGGCGTAGCCCAGCACCAGCGCCCCGCGCGAACGGCGCCCGGAGCGGACCAGCCGCCGGTAGTCGACGCCGGCGACGATGCGGTTCGCCTTGGCGAGCACCGGGGCGGCAGCGGCCTACGCCGAGAGCTCGGTGCGGCCCTTGGCGCGGCGCGCGGACAGGATGGCGCGGCCGGCGCGGGTGCGCATGCGCAGGCGGAAGCCGTGCACCTTGGCGCGCTTGCGGTTGTTCGGCTGGAACGTGCGCTTCGTCACGGGGAATCACCTCGGGTCTGCGGGGCGCCTCACGGCCCGATCGCTCGGGCGGGGCACGACTGTGGTCGACGCGGTGACACCGCGTCCGACGGAACCGGGACACAGTACACCACGGCCCCGCCCGGCCTCCTCCCGCACCCGGCGTTCCACAGGTCCCCCACCCCGTTGTCCCCAGCTCTGGGCCCACCGTCGCGCGGTGCGGGCGGCGTTTCTGCACACGCGCACGGCGGCCCTGTGGAGACTTGCCCGCGCAATCCGTCGAGCGTTACGGTGGGCGCTCGCCGCTCCCGTCACCCCCTCGGGACACGGCCTCGCCGCGGCCCGTCCGGTCGCTCGACCCGATCCCGCCTGCGCGCAGCCCGGCGGACTGTGGAGGAGCCGATGACGGACGTCGCGGTCGATGCGTGGAGCCGGATCCGCGACGCGCTCGCCAAGGACGTCCGGGTCGGACCGGCGCTGAAGGGCTCGCTGAGCCTCGCCGAGCCCAAGGGGATCATGGCCGGGGTCATCTACCTCGAGGTGCCCGACGACCTGACGCGCTCGATCCTCGAGCAGCGCGCCCGCATGCCCCTGACGGAGGCGATCGGCGGCGTCGGCGCCGACTTCGAGATCCACACCTTCGCCGTCACGGTGAACCCCGAGATCGCGCCGGACTACGGCTCGGCCGCGCCGGTCGCCCTGGTGCCGCCCGCCCCCGCGCCGCAGGCCGCCGCCCCGCAGCCGCAGCAGCCGGGGTGGGGCGCGACCCCGACGCCGGCGCAGGCCGCGAACCCGGTCGGGTCCGTGGAGGGCGAGTCGCGCCTGAACGCGCGCTACACGTTCGAGACCTTCGTGATCGGCGCCTCCAACCGGTTCGCCCACGCCGCGGCGTTCGCGGTGGCGGAGTCCCCGGCCAAGGCGTACAACCCGCTCTTCATCTACGGCGACTCGGGCCTCGGCAAGACGCACCTGCTGCACTCCATCGGCCACTACTCGATGGGCCTGTTCCCCGGCATCCGGGTGCGGTACGTCTCCAGCGAGGAGTTCACGAACGACTTCATCAACTCGATCCAGTCGAACCGGGCGCAGCAGTTCCAGCAGCGCTACCGCGACGTCGACATCCTGCTGATCGACGACATCCAGTTCCTGTCGGGCAAGGACTCCACCCAGGAGGCCTTCTTCCACACGTTCAACACGCTGCACGACCACAACAAGCAGGTCGTGATCACGTCCGACCTCGCCCCCCGGCAGCTGACCGGATTCGAGGACCGCATGCGGTCGCGGTTCGAGCAGGGCCTGATCACCGACGTGCAGATCCCCGACCTGGAGACGCGCATCGCGATCCTGCGCAAGCGGGCGCAGAACGACAGCCTGCAGGTGCCGGACGACATCCTGGAGTTCATGGCCTCCAAGGTCTCGAGCAACATCCGCGAGCTCGAGGGCACGCTGATCCGCGTGACGGCCTACGCCAGCCTCACCCGCGCGCCCGTCGACATGGCGCTGGTGCAGACGGTGCTGAAGGACCTGATCACCCTCGACGAGGACAACGTGATCGCGCCCGGCGACATCATCGAGGCCGTGGCGGACTACTTCAAGCTGTCGACGGACGACCTGTTCGGCTCCAGCCGCTCGCAGCAGATCGCCTCGGCCCGCCAGATCGCGATGTACCTGTGCCGCGAGCTGACCAGCCTGTCGCTGCCGAAGATCGGCCAGCTGTTCGGCGGCCGGGACCACACGACCGTCATGTACGCCAACAAGAAGATCAGCGAGCTGATGAAGGAGCGGCGGTCCATCTACAACCAGGTGACCGAGCTGACCAGCCGCATCAAGCAGGACCAGCGCTACCGCTCCCGCTGACCGCGGCGGCCGCGCCGGCACCGTGCGGGTACTCGTGCACCCGCACGAGTACCCCATCCGACCCGTGATCCACCCCCATGTGAGGGACCTGTGGATAACCACCCTCCCGGCCCCCGCCCGGGGCTCCCCTCAGCTGGGGCGATGTGCACTCGGTCGGGACGCGTCAACATGGCTCCGGCGAGCAGCAGGTCCCTCATCCGCAGGGCGCTGACATCTGACAGACGTGTAGTTCCCACGCCCCAGGCCGCTCCGCGGGAGTTATCCACAGACTGCACACCTGTTAAGAATGTGATTGATCCTCCCTCCCTCTTCTCCTCTCGATCCGATTCCGCGCTGTGGACAGCCGCGTCCGGGGGACACCGGCGGCGGGGGCCGGATGCGGACCACCCGCTAGCATGCTCACCGTTCATCGGCAGGCAGACATCCCGGCGTCCCCGGGCAGGAACGGGAGTGCGACGGTGCGATTCCAGGCGAACAGGGACGTCTTCAGCGACGCCGTCTCGTTCGCGGTCCGGCTGCTGCCCCAGCGCACGACGCTGCCGATCCTCTCGGGCGTCCTGATCGAGACGACGGACGACGGGCTGTCCCTCTCCTCGTTCGACTACGAGGTCAGCGCGCGCATCCGCATCGACGCCGAGGTGCGCGAGCCCGGCCGCGTGCTGGTCTCCGGCCGGCTGCTGGCGGACATCGCGAACCGCCTGCCGAACGTGCCGGTCGAGCTCTCCACGCAGGACAACCGCGTGCAGGTCAGCGCCGGCAGCGCCCGCTTCACCCTGCTGTCGATGCCGGTGGCCGAGTACCCCAGCCTGCCGACGATCGGCGAGCCCACGGGCGTCATCCCCTCCGGCACCTTCTCCGGCGCGATCGCGCAGGTCGTGGTCGCCGCCTCGCGCGACGACGTCACCCCCGTCATCACCGGCGTGCAGCTGGAGGCGACCGAGACCTCGATCTCCCTGACCGCCACCGACCGCTACCGCGTCGCCGTGCGCGAGCTGGCCTGGGGCGGCGACGAGGGGACCGCGACCAGCGCCCTGGTGCCCGCCCGCACGCTGCAGGAGGTCGGGCGCACCTTCGCCTCGGGCGGCGACGTCAGCGTCGGCATCCAGCGCGGCGGCGACCGCGAGCTGATCGCCTTCAGCGCGAACCGCCGCACCGTGACGTCGCTGCTCATCAAGGGCAACTTCCCGCCCGTGAAGCGCCTGTTCCCCGACACCTCCGAGCACTTCGCGGTGATCGCGGCCGCCGAGCTGGTCGAGGCGGTGCGCCGCGTGCAGCTGGTGCTGGAGCGGGAGGCCGCCCTGCGGTTCTCCTTCAGCGCCGAGGGCCTGGTGCTCGAGGCCGCGGGCTCCGAGCAGGCCCAGGCGCAGGAGCAGCTGGACGCCGTGCTGACCGGCGACGACATCGTCGTCTCGCTCAAGCCCCAGTTCCTGCTGGACGGGCTCTCGGGAGTCCACGCGGAGTTCGTGCGAATCTCGTTCACGCGGACGGAGAACCCGAACAAGCCGGGTCCCGTGCTGATCACGGGCCAGAAGTCGCGGGAGGAGTCGGGCGGCGGAGAGTTCCGCTACCTGCTCCAGCCGAACCTCCTGCTGCGCTGATCACATCCGTCCACCTACGGAGGAACACCCATGAAGATCGGTCTCGTCGGCCTGGGCAAGATGGGCAACAACATGCGCGCCCGCCTGAAGAGGGCCGGCATCGACGTCGTCGGCTACGACACGAATCCCGAGGTCAGCGACGTGGCGGACTACGCCGCGCTCGCCGCGGCGCTGCCCGCGCCGCGCGCCGTGTGGGTCATGGTGCCCGCCGGCCGCATCACCGACTCGGTGATCGACGAGCTGGAGAAGGTGCTCGAGGCGGGCGACCTGATCATCGACGGCGGCAACTCGAAGTTCACGGACGACGAGAAGCACGCGTCGCAGCTGGACCCCAGGGGCATCTCCTACATGGACGTCGGCGTCTCGGGCGGCGTGTGGGGCCTGGAGCACGGCTACGGCCTGATGGTCGGCGGCAGCGACGACCAGGTCGCCCGGATGATGCCCGTCTTCGACGCGCTGCGCCCGGAGGGACCGCGCGAGGAGGGGTTCGTGCACGCGGGCCCGGTCGGTGCCGGCCACTACACGAAGATGGTCCACAACGGCATCGAGTACGCGATCATGCAGGCGTACGCCGAGGGCTACGAGCTGCTGGCGGCCTCCGATCGCGGCATCGACGTGCCCGGCACCTTCAAGGCGTGGCAGCGCGGCACGGTCGTGCGCTCCTGGCTGCTCGAGCTGATGGTGCGCGCGCTCGACCAGGACCCGCAGTTCGCGGACATCGACGGCTACGTCGACGACTCCGGCGAGGGCCGGTGGACGCTGGAGGAGGCGATCGACCACGCCGTGCCGATGCCGGCGATCAGCGCGTCGATCTTCGCCCGCTTCGTCTCGCGCCAGGAGCAGTCGCCCGCCATGAAGGCGGTCGCGGCGCTGCGCAACCAGTTCGGCGGTCACGCGGTGAAGGCCGCGGAGGTCGAGCACGCGCAGCAGATGCACCCCACCAAGCGGTAGCACCCGCCGCTCGCGGCCGTGGGGGTCCTCGCCGATCCTCGAGTCCCCACGGCCGTGATCAGGAGGATCCGCCGATGCGCATCGACCGGCTCACCCTCGCCGACTGGCGCAACTACGAGACCGCCGAGGCCTCCTTCCTGCCCGGCGCCAACGTGCTGGCCGGGCGCAACGGCCAGGGCAAGACGAACCTGGTCGAGGCGATCGGGTTCCTGACCACGCTCGGCTCGCACCGCGTCGCCGGCGACGCGGCCCTGGTGCGCACCGGCGCCGACGCCGCCGTGATCCGGGCTGTGGTCGTGGCGGAGGAGCGCGAGGTGCTCGCCGAGGTGCTGATCAACCGAACCGGCGCCAACCGCGCGCAGCTGAACCGCTCCGCGGTCCGGCCGCGGGAGATCACGCGGAACGTGTCCAGCGTGCTGTTCGCTCCGGAGGACCTGGCGATCGTGCGGGGCGAGCCGTCCGCGCGGCGGCGCTTCGTCGACGAGCTGCTGGTGCAGCGCACGCCCCGGCTGGCGGGGGTCGTCGCCGACTACGAGAAGGCGCTGCGGCAGCGCAACGGGCTGCTGCGGCACGCCCGTCAGGCGGTCGACCCCGCGTCGCTCGAGGCCTGGGACGAGCGGCTGGTGGCCACGGGCTCCGAGCTGCTGGACGCGCGCACCGAGCTGGTGACCGTGCTGGAGCCGCTGGTCGCCGAGCAGTACGCGGTGGTGGCCGGGGCCGACCAGGTGGTGGGCCTCGCGCCCTCGCGCAGCATCGACCAGGAGTCGGAGGAGGGCTCGACCGCCGAGCGGTTCGCCGCGGCGCTGGCGCGGGTGCGCCGGCGCGAGCTGGAGCGGGGGATCACGCTGGTGGGCCCGCACCGCGACGACGTGCTGCTGACGATCAACGGCCTGCCGGCCCGCAGCCACGCCAGCCACGGGGAGTCGTGGTCGCTGGCGCTGGCGCTGCGGCTCGGGGCGGTCGAGCTGCTGCGTCACGCGCTGCCGACCGGGGACCCGATCGTGATCCTGGACGACGTGTTCGCCGAGCTGGACGCGCGGCGCCGGGTGCGGCTGGCCGAGCGGGTGGCGCGGTACGAGCAGGTGCTGATCACCGCGGCGGTGGAGGAGGACGTGCCGGCCGCGCTGGCCGGCCGGGTCACCCGCATCCGCGCCGGCAGGGTGCTGCGGGCGGACGAGCGCGCCGACGAGGACGCGGTCGCGCCGGCGGAGGCGGAGGAGGTGCCGTCGTGACGGACGACGCCGGCTACGGGACGCCGACCAGCGAGCCCCAGCGGGTGTGGGCGCGGCTGCGCGCGGTCTTCGGCGCGCCCCGGTCGCGCCGCCGGCCGCTGGAGCCGAAGCCGGGCGGGCTGCCCTTCACCGCGGGGCGTGACCCGATGCCCGTCGCCGGCGTGCTGGAGCGGGTCACCGACACGATGGGGTGGCGCACTCCGCTCGCCCAGACGGACCTGACCGCCGCGTGGCGGTCGATCGCCGGCGAGGAGACCGCGAAGCACGCCGAGGTCGAGGGCTTCGCGGACGGCGTGCTGCTGATCCGGTGCGACTCCACCGCGTGGGCGACGCAGCTGTCGCTGATGCGCGGGCAGATCTCGGACCGCATCGCCCGCGACTTCCCCGCCGCGAACGTCGTGCAGCTGCGGTTCCTGGGGCCGAACACCCCCAGCTGGAGCCACGGTCCGCGCAGCGTCCAGGGCCGCGGTCCCCGCGACACCTACGGCTGAGCCCCCGACGCGCTCCGGCAGAAGGGCATCGAACGGCCGCTCCCGGCGTCGTGCAGCCCCTGACGGCGCGGCGGCAGGCTGATCCGGTCCCCGAACCCCCGATCCGCGCCCAGATCGGCGTCCCGGCCTCGCGGCCCTCGCGCGCGCGATAGAATGAGAATGCGCCGACGACGGGAGTACGGATCAGTGACGAGCGACGTGGACGGGCCGAACGGCGACATGGACCAGCAGCCGGAGGGACCCGCCGCGGACGACCTCGGGTCGGAGGCGCGGGGCACCGCTGACGCGGTCGCGGGCGTGACGCCCCCGTCCGACGGCGAGCCGCTGGCGGCCGAGCCCTCGCGGGGTACGCGCCCGGTGGACGGCGACGACTACGGGGCCGGCTCCATCCAGGTGCTCGAGGGCCTGGAGGCCGTGCGCAAGCGCCCGGGCATGTACATCGGCTCCACGGGGCCGCGGGGCCTGCACCACCTGGTGACCGAGATCGTGGACAACGCGGTGGACGAGTCGCTGGCCGGCTACTGCGACCACATCGAGGTGACGATCCTGGCCGACGGCGGCCTGCGCGTCGTCGACGACGGCCGCGGCATCCCGGTCGACGTGCACCCCGTGGAGGGACGCTCCACCGTCGAGGTCGTGCTGACGGTGCTGCACGCCGGCGGCAAGTTCGGCGGCGGCGGGTACGCGGTCTCCGGCGGCCTGCACGGCGTCGGCAGCTCCGTCGTGAACGCGCTGTCGCACCGCCTCGAGGTCGAGGTGCGCCGCCAGGGCA
>JAKONM010000288.1 GCA_022701925.1 Microbacteriaceae bacterium | reverse complement strand
TCGTAGACGAGCTGGTTGACCGGCTGGGCGGCGGAGACGCCGACGATGCCGCACATTTTCGGTGGGGTTCTCCCTGCCGTACCCTCGGATGGTGCAGGGATCATCCTCCCATCCGGCGGGGGCGTCTTCGACCGCGGTCCGCTCGTGACCGACCTCTACGCCGCCGCGGGCGTCGACACGGACGCCGGCGACCGGGCGGTCGAGCTGATGAAGCGGGCCGTCGCGGCGACCCACGGGCCGCAGGTGCTGGGCGGCGTCGGCGGGTTCGCCGGGCTGTGGGACGCCTCCGACCTGCTCGCGTACCGCCGCCCGGTGCTCGCCACCTCCACCGACGGGGTCGGCACGAAGATCGCGATCGCGCAGGCGCTGGGCAAGCACGACACGGTCGGGCAGGACCTGGTGGGCATGGTCGTCGACGACATCGTCGTGGTCGGGGCGGCGCCGCTGTTCATGACCGACTACGTCGCCTGCGGCCGCGTGGTGCCCGAGCGCATCGCGCAGCTGGTCGGCGGCATCGCGAAGGCCTGCGCCGAGGCCCGCACCGCTCTGACCGGCGGCGAGACGGCGGAGCACCCGGACCTGATGGGCCCCGACGACTACGACCTGGCGGGCGCCGCGGTCGGGGTCGTGGAGGCGGACCGGCTGCTCGGCCCCGACCGCGTCGTCGCGGGCGACGCGGTGCTGGCGATGGCGTCGTCCGGGCTGCACAGCAACGGGTTCTCGCTGGTGCGGCGCATCCTCCGCGACTCGGGCGCCGCGCTGTCGGAGCCGGTCGCCGAGTTCGGCCGCTCGCTCGGCGAGGAGCTGCTGGAGCCCACCCGCCTGTACACGGCGCCGCTGCTCGACCTGCTGGCGGGGCCGCACGGCCCCGCGGTGCACGCCCTGTCGCACGTGACCGGCGGCGGCATCGCGGCCAACCTGGCCCGCGTGCTGCCGGCCGGCGTCTCGGTCGAGCTGGACCGGGCCACCTGGTCGCCGCAGCCGGTGTTCCGGGTGCTGGGCGAGCGGGGCGGCTTCGCGCTGCAGCAGGCCGAGGGCACCTGGAACCTGGGCATCGGCATGCTCGCCGTCGTCGCGGCGGAGTCGGCGGCCGCGGTGACGGCTCAGCTGGCCGGGGCCGGGTTCCCGACCTGGCAGGCGGGCGAGGTGGTGGCGGGCGCGCCGCAGGGCGACGGCTGGACGGCGGGCGCGAAGGGCGTCGACGGCGGCGCGGTGCGGCTGGCGGGCGCGCACACGTGAGCGAGGACGTCCCCGGGTCGGCACGTCCTCGTCGAGGCCCCGAGGGGGACTAGCGGCGCGAGTCCTCGCCGGCGAAGTCCTCCTCGGACCATCCCGCGTGCGATTCGGCGGTGTGCGTGCCGATCTCCGCCTCGAGGGCGTTGTAGTTCGTGTCCGGGCTGAAGTACTTCAGATCGCGCGCGATCTTCGTGTGCTTCGCCTTCTGACGGCCTCGCCCCATGCGTGACCCCCTCACGTCGTCATCGTCGCCACGGGGTGTGAGCGGGCGGCGAGAGTGCGAAAAAACCGGCGCTCATCGTAACACGCACCCGTGCGGCAGGATGGTGGGGCGGCAGCGCCGCGGGGGAGGGGGAGACCGTGGTCTCGGTGCCGGCTCGGGTCGACGTGGTCGTCATCGGCGCCGGTCAGGCCGGGCTGTCGGTCGCCTACTACCTGCAGCGGCTCGGCGTGCGGCCCGGCGTCGACCAGGTCGTGGTCGACCGCGGGCCCGCTGCGGGCGGCGCGTGGCAGCACCGCTGGCCGGCCCTGCGGCTCGGGTCCGCGCACCGCGTGCACGACCTCCCGGGCATGCGGCGCGCCGGGCTCAGCTTCGAGACGGCCGACCGCGCCCGTCCCGCGCGCGAGGTCGTGGGCGAGTACTACGCCCACTACGAGCGGTTCTACGGGCTGGACGTGCGCCGGCCCGTCGGCGTCGCCGCGGTCTACGACCGCGGCACCGACCTGATGGTGCGCACCACGGTCGGCGAGGTGCAGGCGCGCATCGTGGTCAACGCCACCGGCACGTGGGGCGCGCCGTTCGTCCCGTGGTACCCGGGCCTCCGCGAGTTCCGCGGCCGCCAGGTGCACACCTCCACCTACGGCGGCGCGCAGGACTTCGCGGGCCAGCGGGTGCTGGTGGTGGGCGGGGGCACCTCCGCGATCGGCTTCCTGCTCGAGCTGGAGGGGGTGGCGGCGAAGACCTTCTGGTCGGTGCGGCGGCCGGTCGACTACCTGCAGCAGGGGACGCTCGACCTGGAGGCCGCGGTCGGTGCGGTGGAGGCGCAGGACGAGGCGGCCCGCGCGGGCCGGGCGCTGCCGTCCATCGTCTCCGGCACCGGGGTGCCGCTGACCCGGCGCATCGCGGCGGCGATCGACCGCGGCGTGCTCGTGGAGCGGCCGATGTTCGATCGCCTCACCGCCGACTCGGTCGTCTGGGCCGACGGCTCGCGCGAGCGCATCGACGCGATCGTGTGGGCCACCGGCTTCCGTCCGGACATCCGGCACCTCAGCCCGTTGAAGCTGCACGAGAAGGCGGGCGGGGTGCAGGTGGCGTCCGGCGCCGCCGAGCGCGACCCCCGGGTCTTCTTCGCCGGGTACGGGCCGACGGCCAGCACCATCGGCGCCAACCGCGCGGGTCGCACCACCGCACGGCAGGTCTACGCGGCGCTCGGCGGTCCGACGCAGTCCCTGGAGATGACCGCGGAGGCCGTGCCGGTCGCCGAGGCCGGCCCGCAGGCCCCCGAGGTGGAGCAGGAGCAGGTGGACCACGTCGCCCGCCTGATGGCCCGCTTCTTCACCGACGCCTGACCCCCTCCCTCCTCCGCGGATCCGGACATCCCGCCCGACACGCCGCTCGGACACGTGCGGCTGCGGCGCGTCGTCCAGGAACTCCGGATCCGCGAGGGCCTCAGCGCGGGCGACCCCGGAGCCAGGTCCGTTCGATGACGTCGCCGACGAATCGGGTGTCGCCGACCGCCTGGTTCTGCGTGAACCGCAGCGGAGGCGTGCCCAGGCGCGCCAGCACCGCGTCGCGGGCCCGGTCCCGCTCGACCGCCCTGCCCGAGTGGAACTTCATCCCGTCCGACTCGACGGGCAGCCACTCGTCGACCAGGTGGTCGGCGCGGTAGAGCGACGTCAACCACGCCTGCGAGCGCATCGGAATCCGCCGATCCTCCGCCTCGAGGCGGATGAACGTCTCTCCGGAGGACTCGGCGAGCGGATCGCTGCGGTCGACCGCCTCCCGCAGGTGCTGCGGAAGGGCCGCCCGGAGGACGGCGAGGGAGGCTGCGGCCATCACGGGCGGCTCCGAGGTGCTGTTGCGGGCGGAGTCCACGGCCGCCGTGAGCCACCGCACCGACGTGCAGGCCGCCATCTGAGCGATCGCGTCGGCCGGCGACACCCGCCAGCCGCGGACTGGTTCGATCCGCCGTTCCCAGTGCAGCCGTACCGCGAGGTCGTCGCCCGCGTGCACGTGCCGCTTCGGGTCCGTCGAGTGCCGCATCCGGGTGAGGTCATGCCGTGCGCTCACGTGCACCCGGTCGGCCGGGCCCGCGGGAACCGCGATGCCCCAGGTGGCGGCGGCGGACGTGCACCCCAGCACGCCGCCGACCCGCACGGCCCGCACCGCCTCCTGCGGCGCCGTCGGGTCCAGGTACCAGCCGATGCGCGGGCGGAGCACGGCGCCGAGGTGTCGCAGCCGACCGAGGTCCGGCCCGGTCAGGCCGGCCTCGAAGAAGCGACGGGCGTGCACCAGGCCGCCGTGCTCCTCCAGGAGCCGCTCGGCCGTCGCGAGCAGGAGCACGGGGTCGACGGCCACGCCGACAGGTTCGGCGGCGGCCCGTCCGGCACGCGGGTCCGGCGACGTCGAGCCCGAGGATCCGGTCGCTCCCCGCCTGGGGAGGAGCGGACGCCGGAGGTTCGCGGATCCGGAGTTCCCCGGCGACACGCCGCAGTGGTGCGCGGGGTCGCGGCGTGTCGTCCAGGAAGTCCGGATCCGCGGAGGAATTCCGGATCCGCGGGAGCACGCGGGGTCAGCGGCGGGTGAGGTCCTGCTCGTCCAGGCGCTCGACCGGGCGGGTGTCGCCGGTCGCCGAGCCGTCGGTCACCCGGCCGTCCACCACCGGGCGGCGCTGCGGCATGCGCGGGCGCACCGGCTCGCCGCGCCGCTCCTGCCCGGGGATCGGACGGCTGCGGCGGCCGTAGATCAGCTCGCTGGAGTCGAGCAGCCACGGCACCAGCGCCAGGGTCACGCCGTGCACCAGCATCAGCTTCTGACGGATGCGCCGCGCCTTGTGGTTGTGCAGCAGCTGCTCCCACCAGTGCCCCACCACGTAGACCGGCGTGTAGACCGTGACGACCTCGGCGCCGTTGCGGGCCCGGTGCGCCTTCACGTACTTGATCAGCGGCACGCTGATGTCGCGGTACGGGGAGGGGACGACGGTCAGCGGCACCGTGATGTTCATCTGGGCCCACTCGGCCTCGAGCCGCTCGGTCGCCCGGTCGTCGATGGACACGTGCACCGCCTCGAGGCTGTCGTGCTTCGCGGCGATCGCGTAGTCCAGCGCCTTCAGCGCCGGCTTCTGCATGCGCCCCACCAGCACGATGGCGTGGTCGCCCTTCGCGCCGAAGGTCGTGTGCGGGTCGACCTCGATCTCCTTCTCGACGTCCCGGTAGTACCGGTTCACCCCGAGCATCAGGAACCACAGGATCGGCATGATCACGAAGACCAGCCAGGCGCCGTGCGTGAACTTGGTGATGGTCACGATCACCAGCACCGCCGCGGTCATGCTGGCGCCCACCAGGTTGATCGCCAGGCTGCGGATCGTGCTGGAGCGGCCCGGCGCCCCGCGGCGCAGCAGCCGGATCCAGTGCCGCACCATGCCCGTCTGGCCCAGGGTGAACGACACGAAGACGCCGATGATGTACAGCTGGATCAGGTTCGTGACGCTGGCCTGGTAGACGAGCAGCAGCACCGCGGCGACGCCGGCCAGCAGGATGACGCCGTTGCTGAAGATCAGGCGGTCGCCGCGCGTCTGCAGCGACTTCGGCGCGTAGCCGTCGCGCGCCAGCACCGACCCGAGCAGCGGGAAGCCGTTGAAGGCCGTGTTCGCGGCCAGCAGCAGCACCAGGGCGGTCGCGGCCTGGATCACGTAGAACAGCACCGTGCCCCCGCCGAAGGTGGCGGCCGCGACCTGCGCCATCAGGCTGGGCTGCGGCGAGGTGGCGCAGGCGTCCCAGCCGATCAGCGCGCAGGGGTCCTCCGCGTAGTGCACCCGCGAGATCAGGGCGACGGCCAGCAGGCCGACGAACAGGCAGATCGCGATCAGCCCCATCACCGTCAGCGTCGTCTGCGCGTTCCGCACCTTGGGGCGGCGGAAGGCGGGCACGCCGTTCGCGATCGCCTCCACGCCGGTCAGCGCCGAGCACCCGCTGGCGAAGGCGCGCAGCACCAGCAGCACGAGCCCGGCCTGGGTCACCTGGTCCGCCTGCACCGTGTAGCCGGCGCTCTCGGCGACGGGCGCGTCGCCCAGCAGCGTGCGCACCAGCGCGACCACGATCATCACCGCGACGCTGCCGATGAAGACGTAGGTCGGCAGGGCGAAGGCCTTGCTCGACTCGCGCACCCCGCGCAGGTTCACGGCCGCCAGCAGCACCACGATCACCAGCGCCATCTCGACCCGGATCGGCGCCAGCGCCGGCACCGCGGAGATGATGTTGTCGACGCCGGAGGCCACCGACACGGCCACGGTCAGGATGTAGTCGACGAGCAGCGCCGAGGCCACGACCAGCGCGGGCTTCTCGCCCAGGTTCTTCTGCGCGACCTCGTAGTCGCCGCCGCCGGAGGGGTACGCCTTGATCAGCTGCCGGTAGGAGAGCACCACGACCACCAGCAGCAGCACGACCACCGCCGCCACCCAGGGCGCGAAGGACAGGAACGCCAGCCCGCCGAGCAGCAGGATCAGCAGCAGCTCCTGCGGGGCGTAGGCCACCGACGACAGCGGGTCGGAGGCGAAGATCGGCAGCGCCAGGTGCTTCGGCAGCAGCTGGTCCTCCAGCTTGTGGCTGGGCAGCTTCTCGCCGAGGATCAGCCGCTTGACGCGCAGGCGTTCGTCGTCGGGCGCCGAAGTCACGAGCCGGTAGCGTACTCGGGGCTCCGAACCTGTCAACATGCCTGATCAGGGCGCGAATGGGCGTGGTGCCGGCGGTCTCGGCCGGAGGGGTCCGAGGGCGCTGCGACACTGCACGGGTGCACCTGCTCGCGGCGTTCAGCCTGCGCAACCGATCCCTGATCGCGCTGGTCACCGTGGTCGCCGCGGTCTTCGGCGTGCTGGCGACCGGCAGCCTGAAGCAGGAGCTGATCCCGTCGGTGCAGTTCCCGCAGCTGGCGGTGGTCTCCTCCTACACGGGCGCCTCGCCGCAGATCGTGGAGGAGCGGGTCAGCCGCCCCCTGGAGCAGGCGGTGCGGGGCATCGCGGGCGTCGAGGACACCTCGTCCACCTCCTCCACCGGGTCCTCCACGGTCAGCGCCTCCTTCACCTACGGCACCGACCTCGACGCCGCGGAGCAGAAGATCGGGGCCGCGATCAACCGCATCCGCAGCACGCTGCCCGACGGCGTCGACCCGCAGGTGGTGGCGGGCAGCCTGGACGACTTCCCGGTCGTGACCCTGTCGGTGACCGGCGACGAGTCGACCGCCGCGCTCGCGACCCGGGTGCAGGAGTCGGTGCTGACCCCGCTGGAGAAGCTGGACGGCGTGCGGGCGGCGGCGCTGACCGGCGACCCGGGCTCGCGCATCACCGTCACCCCGAAGGACGCGCTGGCCGACCGCGGGCTGCGCGACACCGTGCTCTCCGACACCCTCTCCGCCAGCGGCGTGCTGGTGCCGGCGGGCTCGCTGACCGAGGGCGGCGCGACCCGCAGCGTGCAGGTGGGCACCGAGCTGGGCAGCACGGCCGACATCCGCGCGCTGCCGCTGGCCGGCGTGACCGAGCAGCAGTGGAACGCCTCGGGGGGCGATCTGGACCGGCCGCCGCAGATCGGCGACGTCGCGACCGTCGAGCAGACCGCCGACCCGGCCACGAGCCTGTCGCTCGTGAACGGGCGGCCGTCCCTGACCGTGTCGGTGACCAAGCTGCCGGACGCGAACACGGTCGACGTGTCGCGCGCGGTCCGGGCCGCGCTGCCCGACCTGCGGGCGGCGCTCGGCGCGGGCGGCGCGTTCGACGTCGTCTTCGACCAGGCGCCCTTCATCGAGCAGTCGATCGAGTCGCTGCTGACCGAGGGCCTGCTCGGCCTGGTCTTCGCGGTGGTGGTCATCCTGCTGTTCCTGCTCAGCGTGCGGGCCACGCTGGTGACGGCGATCAGCATCCCCACGTCGGTGCTGATCACCCTGATCGGGATGCAGGCGGCGCAGTACTCGCTGAACATCCTGACGCTGGGGGCGATCACCATCGCGATCGGGCGGGTGGTCGACGACTCCATCGTGGTGACGGAGAACATCGCGCGGCACTTCCGCGAGGACTTCCCGGGCTTCGCGGGCGATCGGGAGGACCGTCGGCGGATCCCCGCCGAGGACCGGCGGCGCAGCGTGCAGACCGCGGTGCGCGAGGTCGCCGGCGCCGTGACCGCCTCCACCGCCACGACCGTCGCGGTCTTCCTGCCGATCGCCTTCGTGGGCGAGACGGCGGGCGAGCTGTTCCGCCCCTTCGCGCTGACCGTGACCATCGCGCTGGTCGCGTCGCTGCTCGTGTCGCTGACGATCGTGCCGGTGCTGGCCTACTGGTTCCTGCGCCCCGGCCGCAGCCGGGGCGAGTCCGCCAAGCGTCCGCCCCTGCTGCAGCGGCTCTACCGGCCCGTGCTGTCGGGCACGCTGGCGCACCCCTGGCTGACGCTCGTCGCCGCCCTGCTGGTGCTGGGCGGCACGGGGGCGCTGCTGCCCGGCCTGCAGACCAACTACCTGGGGTCCAGCGGGCAGAACACGCTGTCGGTCACGCAGACGCTGCCCGACGGCACCAGCCTCGACGCGCAGACGGTGCAGGCCCGGCAGGTGACGTCGACGCTGCGCGGGGTGGACGGGGTCCGCACGGTCGCGGCCTCGGTCGGCACGAGCGGCAGCACGGCGCGCGACGCGTTCTTCGGGGGCGAGGGCACCCGCGTGACCTACAGCGTGACCACCGCCGAGGACGCGGACCAGGAGGCGCTGCAGCAGCGCATCCGGTCGGCGCTGGGCGGCGGCGACGAGTTCGACATCACGGCGTCGCAGGGGGCCGGCGCCTCCAGCGACATCGAGGTCGACGTCACGGCCGGCGACTCCGCGGCGCTGCAGGCCGCCGCCTCGCGCGTGCTGGCGGGCGTGCGCGACCTGCCCGAGGTCGCGCAGGCGACCAGCGACCTGTCCGCCTCCCGCCAGTACGTGGCCGTGGAGGTGAAGGCGCGGCAGGCGGCCGAGGCCGGCTACTCGGAGGCGGCCCTCGCGCAGTACGTGGCCCGGCAGACGCAGCCGACCTCCATCGGCGCGGTGACGATCGACGACGACTCGCTGACCGTCTACCTGACGCAGCAGGACCCGCCGACGACGCAGGCCGCCCTGCAGCGGCTGCAGGTGCCGACGCCGACCGGCGACGAGCGGCTGAGCGCGCTGGCCGACGTGCGCACCGCGACCGCGCCCTCCGCGATCTCCACGACCGACGGCGCCCGCAGCGCGACGATCACCGTGACGCCCTCCGGGCAGGACACCGGCGCCGCCAGCGCGGCCGTGGGTCGGGCCGTCGCCGAGGTGGACCTGCCCGGCGGTGCGGCGGCGTCGCTCGGCGGCGTCGCCTCCGACCAGGCGAACGCCTTCACGCAGCTGGGCCTGGCCCTGCTGGCGGCCATCCTGATCGTCTACACGATCATGGTCGCGACCTTCCGCAGCCTGCGGCAGCCGCTGCTGCTGCTCGTGTCGGTGCCGTTCGCGGCGACCGGCGCGATCCTGCTGCAGCTGGCCTCGGGCATCCCGCTGGGCGTCGCCTCCCTGATCGGCCTGATCATGCTGGTCGGCATCGTCGTGACCAACGCGATCGTGCTGATCGACCTCGTGCGGCAGTACCGCGAGCGCGGCGAGCGGGTGCGCGACGCCGTGCTCGACGGGGCGACCCGTCGCCTGCGCCCGATCCTGATGACGGCGCTGGCGACGGTGTTCGCCCTGACGCCGATGGCGGCGGGGCTCACCGGCCAGGGCGGCTTCATCTCGCAGCCGCTGGCGATCGTCGTGATCGGCGGGCTGGTGTCCTCCACCGTGCTGACCCTGATCGTGCTGCCGACCTTCTACTACCTGGTGGAGGGCCGGCGGGAGCGGCGCGACGAACGCCGCGCCCGGCGGCAGGCCCGCACGGCGGGCGCAGCCGCCGCGCCGGGGCCTCGCAGAGGACGCGCCTGATGTCCGAGGGCCCGTCTCCGCAGCGCATGCCTGCGGTCGCCAGGTGCAGATGCGGCGGCACGTGCCGCGACATGAGCACCTGGTGACCGCACGGTCGTGAGGGCAGCCGCCCGCATCCTGGGCGGACCGCGGTAGGATCCTCCGTCGGCCTGAGACCGCCCGTGGAGTCCATCGGCCCGATCGCGCCCCCGTTCTGCGGGCGCCGCCCCCGGCCGTGCGCAGCGCACCCGCTGCCCGCCCATGAACGAACGGATCCTCGCCATGCCCGCGAACTCCCGCAACGGACGCACCCCCGACGGCGGCAAGCGCCGCTGGACCCCCGACGACCGGGCCCGCCGGGCGGAGGCGCCCGGCCGCGGGCGCACGCAGCGCGGGGACGACCTGTCCCGCGGCGGCCGCGCCGGCGGGGCCCGCGCCGAGCGCCGGGCGACCGAGTTCGGCGGTCAGCAGGGCGACCGCCAGGACCGGCGTCCCGACTGGTTCCCGGGCGGCCGCACCGAGGAGGGCGCTCGCGGCGGCCGACCCCGGCAGGGCGACCGCCCGGTGCGCGGACGCGACGACCGCGGCGCCGCACCGCGCAGCGGCGACCGCTCCTTCCGCGACGACCGTCCGGCGCGGGAGGACCGCCCCTTCCGCGGCGCCCGCCCCGGCCGCGACGAGGCCCCCAGCCGCTCCTTCCGCGACGAGCGGCCCGCCCGCGACGGCGGGCAGCGCTTCCGCGACGAGCGCCCCGGACGGGACGACCGCCCGTTCCGCGACGACGCCCCGCGTCGCGCGTCCCGCGACGAGCGTCCCGCGCGCGACGAGGGCGGCCGACACCCCTCCGGCGCCGAGCGGCCCTTCCGGGGCGACCGCCCGCAGCGCGACGAGCGCCCGTTCCGCCAGGACGGAGCGCGCCGCGACGACCGCAGGTTCCGCGACGACCGCGAGCAGGGCGATCGCCCGTCCCGCGGAGCCGGCGCCCGCCCGCAGCGCGACGACCGGCCGTTCCGGTCGGAGCGCCCCCGGCAGGACGACCGCGGGCCCCGTCCCGACCGGGGAGCGCCCCGGCGCGACGACCGCCCCTTCCGCGAGGATCGCCCGCGGCGCGACGACCGCCAGCAGGTCGGGTGGCGCGAGGACCGGCCCGTGCGCGACGACCGCCCCCGACGCTCCGAGGACCGCGGCGGCGACCGCCGGGACGACCGGGCCGCGCGCTGGGAGGCGCCGGAGGACGTGGTGCTCGAGCGCCTGCAGGGCGAGGTGGTCACTGCCGACGAGGTCTCCGGCCACACCTTCGCCGACCTGGGCCTGGGGCAGCGCATCACCGAGGCGCTGGCCGAGCTGGGCGCCGTGGAGCCCTTCCCGATCCAGGCGGCGACGATCCCGGACGCGCTGGCGGGCCGCAACGTGCTGGGGCGCGGTCGCACGGGTTCCGGCAAGACGATCGCCTTCGGCGCCGCCCTGGTGGAGCGGCTGCTGCGCAACTGGGCGGAGTCCGACCGCGCCGGCACCGCCCGCCGCATGGGGCGCGCGCCGCGTGCGCTGATCCTGGCGCCGACCCGCGAGCTGGCGCTGCAGATCGACCGCACGGTGCAGCCGATCTCCCGCTCCGTCGGGCTCTTCACCACGCAGATCGTGGGCGGCGTGCCCCAGGGCCGCCAGGTGGGGGCCCTGTCGAAGGGCGTCGACATCGTGATCGGCACCCCGGGCCGCATCGAGGACCTGCTGGAGCAGGGCCGCCTCGACCTCTCGGAGATCGAGATCGCGGTGCTGGACGAGGCCGACCACATGGCCGAGCTGGGCTTCCTGGAGCCGATGCAGCGCCTGCTGCGCCGCATCCCCCGCGGCGGGCAGCGCATGCTGTTCTCGGCCACGCTCGACACGGCCGTGGCGCAGCTGGTGGAGGAGTTCCTGCCGAAGCCGTCCGTGCACGAGGTCGCGGAGGTCGACGGCGGCGGCAGCGCCGACCACCGCGTGCTGCTGATCGACCCGGGAGCGAAGCTCGACGTGCTGACCGACCTGATCGGGTCGGCCGAGCGCACCCTGGTGTTCGCCCGCACGCGCGCCTTCGCGGAGCAGCTGGCCGACGAGCTCGACGGGGCGGGCATCCGCGCGGAGAGCCTGCACGGCGACCTGAACCAGGGCCGCCGCTCGCGCAACCTGCAGCGGTTCACCGACGGCAAGGTGTCGACGCTGGTCGCCACCGACGTGGCGGCGCGCGGCATCCACGTGGACGACATCGACCTGGTGATCCACGCCGACGCGGCCGAGGAGTACAAGACGTACCTGCACCGCTCCGGCCGCACCGGCCGGGCCGGCGCCACCGGCACGGTCGTCACGCTGATCAACGCCCGGCGGCGCCGGCGCTTCACCGAGCTGCTGGAGCGCGCGGGCGTGGAGGCGACGTTCGTCACCGTGCACCCCGGCGACGACGTGGTGGCGGCGGTGCGCTCGTGACCGCCGCCGCGAGGCTGGCCGTGGCGGACTGGCGCGTGCGGGTGCACGCCCTGTACGACGCCGTGCGGGCCGAGTCCGACCCGGCGACGGCGCACGACGCGTGGCGCCGCGGTCGCGACGACCTGTTCCGCACGCACCCCTCCTCCCCGCTGCTGCCGCAGGACCGGGAGGCCTTCGAGGGCCTGCCGGTCCCGGCCTACGACCCGGCCTGGCGCTTCGTCGCCGAGGTCGAGCCGGCGGAGGAGGCCCGCATGGAGGTGCCCACCGGCACCGACGGCGTCGTGCCCTTCGAGCGCATCGGCCGCGTGCGGCTGGGCGACCTCGGGTCGCTGGACGTGTGGTGGCTGGCCTCCTACGGCGGCGGGCTGTTCCTGCCGGTCAAGGACCGCTCGGCCGGGAAGCCCGGCGGCACCTACGGCGGCGGGCGCTACCTGCTCGACACGGTGAAGGGCTCCGACCTGGGCCGGGTCGGGGAGGCGCTGGTGCTCGACCTGAACTTCGCCTACAACCCGTCCTGCGCCTACGACCCGGAGTGGGCGTGCCCGCTGGCCCAGGCCGGCAACGTGCTGGCGGTCGACGTGGCCGCGGGCGAGCGCACCTTCACCCAGTACTGATCCTCCGCCGTCCAGGAGATCCGTCCGCTCCAGGATCTCCTGAGCGGCGGAGCTCACTCCGCTCCTCCCCAGGGGCGGGTCCCGCGCGTGTCGGAGGCGACGCGTACTCTGCGCGGCATGTCCGTCACCGCGCCGCCCGACGCCGCCGTCGAGCTGCTGCAGCGCGTCTTCGGCTACGACGCTTTCCGGGGCCGGCAGCAGGAGGTCGTCGACGCGGTGATCGGCGGCGGCGACGCCGTCGTGCTGATGCCGACCGGCGCCGGCAAGTCGCTCTGCTACCAGGTGCCGGCGCTGGTGCGCCGCGGCACCGGCCTGGTCGTCAGCCCGCTGATCGCGCTGATGCACGACCAGGTCGACGCGCTGCGGGCGGTCGGCGTGCGGGCGGAGTTCCTGAACTCCACCCAGACCGTGCCCGAGCGCCAGGAGGTCGAGCGCGCCCTGCTGGCCGGCGAGGTCGACCTGGTCTACATCGCTCCCGAGCGGCTGTCGTCCGAGTCCGTGCGCGGCCTGCTGGACCGCGTGGCCGCGGGGCCGGGGCTCTCGGTGTTCGCGATCGACGAGGCCCACTGCGTGTCGCAGTGGGGGCACGACTTCCGTCCCGACTACCTGGCGCTGGCCGACCTGGTCGGCCGCTGGCCGGGCGTTCCCACGATGGCGCTCACCGCGACCGCGACCGAGGCGACCCACCGCGAGCTGACGACGCGGCTGCACCTCGAGCAGGCCGTGCACGTCGTGGCCAGCTTCGACCGGCCGAACATCCAGTACCGCATCGTGCCGAAGGACGACCCGAAGCAGCAGCTGCTGAAGCTGATCCGGGACGAGCACCGGGGCGACGCGGGCATCGTGTACGCCCTCTCCCGCAACTCCGTGGAGCAGACGGCCAAGTGGCTGGTGGACCACGGGGTCGAGGCGGTGCCGTACCACGCGGGGCTCGACGTGCGCATCCGCACCGCGAACCAGGCCCGCTTCCTGCGCGACGACGGCGTGGTCGTCGTCGCGACCATCGCGTTCGGCATGGGGATCGACAAGCCCGACGTGCGCTTCGTGGCGCACGTCGACGTGCCCAAGTCGGTGGAGGGCTACTACCAGGAGACCGGGCGCGCGGGCCGCGACGGCCTGCCGTCGACCGCCTGGCTGGCCTACGGGCTGCAGGACGTCGTGCAGCAGCGCCGCTTCATCGACCAGAGCGTCGGCGACGCCGCGCACAAGCGCAAGCAGTCGGCGAACCTGGACGCGATGCTCTCGCTCTGCGAGACCGTCACCTGCCGCCGTCGCCAGCTGCTGGCGTACTTCGGCCAGCCCACCGCCCAGGACTGCGGCAACTGCGACACGTGCCTGTCGCCGGTCGAGACCTGGGACGGCACCGTGCCGGCGCAGAAGCTGCTGTCGACGATCGTGCGGCTGCAGCGAGAGCGCAACCAGCGCTTCGGCGGCGGGCAGATCATCGACATCCTGCGCGGGAAGCGCACCCCGAAGGTGGAGCAGCACCAGCACGATCAGCTGTCCGTGTTCGGCGTCGGCGCCGACCTCACCGAGCGGTCCTGGCGCAGCGTGCTGCGCCAGCTGATGGCGCAGAGCGTCGTGATGGTGGCCGACGACTACGGCACCGTCGGCCTCGGGCCGACCGCGGCCGCCGTGCTGAAGGGCGAGCACCAGGTGCGGCTGCGCCACGACCTGGAGCGGTCCGACTCCGGGGCGGGCTCGCGGAAGGCCCGTCCGGTCGCCGCGGACCTGCCGCCCGAGGCCCACGAGCTGTTCGAGCGCCTGCGGTCGTGGCGTGCGGGTCAGGCGAAGGAGCAGGGCGTGCCCGCGTACGTGGTCTTCGGCGACGCGACCCTGCGGGCGCTGGCCGTGGAGCGCCCGCAGTCCGTCGAGGCGCTGTCGGGCATCAGCGGCGTCGGTGCGGCGAAGCTGGAGCGCTACGGCGACGTGCTGCTCGACCTGCTGGCCGACTGACCGCGGACGCGCTGCGGCGGGACGCGGCCAGGGCCGCCCCGCCGCAGCGGGATCCGACGGGTCAGGCCCGGACGGCGTCCAGGTCGCGCAGGGCCTGCTCGTCCAGCTCGAAGTCGACGTCGGCGTTCTCGGCGATGCGCTTCGGCGTCACCGACTTCGGCAGCGGCAGCACGTCCCGCTCGAGCAGGTAGCGGATGGCGACCTGCGCCGGGGTGCGGCCGACGCGCTCCGCCACGCTCGTCAGCACCTCCTGGTCGAGCAGCCCGCCGGTGGCGAGCGGCGAGTAGCCCTCCACGAGCACGCCCCGGGTCTGGCACCACGCCGTGGTCGCCGACTCGGTCGACCCCACGTGCCACTTGATCTGGTTCGCGTGCGGGCGCACGTCGGTGGCGGCGACCAGCGACTCCAGGTCGTCGACCGAGAAGTTCGAGACCCCGATCGAGCGGGTGCGGCCCGAGGCGTACAGCTGCTCGAAGACCTTCCAGACCGCGACGTTGCCGTCGCGGTGGTCGGAGCCGATGGAGGTCCACGGCCAGGGCGCGTGGATCAGGTAGAGGTCGATGTGCCCGAGGTCCAGGCCCTGCTGCGACTGCTCGAACGCGCGTCGCGCGCCGTCGGCGTCCTTGATCTCGGCGGGCAGCTTGGTGGTGATGAAGACCTCGTCGCGGTCGAGCCCGCTGTCGCGCACGGCCCGTCCCACGCTCTCCTCGTTGCCGTAGGCCAGGGCGGTGTCGATGTGCCGGTAGCCGGCGTCGAGCGCGGCGCGCACGGAGTCGTACGCCTCCGGCCCGTCCGGGATCTGCCAGGTGCCGAATCCGATCTTCGGGATGCGGACGTCGCCGGCGATCGTGAAGGCGTCGGTCAGAGCGGGCATGCGGACCTCCTCGTGGTTCCGGGAGGGGACGTTAGGCGACGCGCGTCCGCACCCCCTGGGCGGGCTGCTCCGCGGCGGCCAGGAACACGGCGGCGGCCGCGGCGAGCCGGCCGGGGTCGTCCACGTGGCACAGCTCGCGCGCGGAGTGCATCGAGAGCAGCGGGGTGCCGACGTCGAGGGTGCGCATGCCCAGCCGGGTTGCGGCGATGGGGCCGATCGTCGACCCGCAGGGCACATCGTTGTTCGACACGAAGGGCTGCCACGGCACCTCGGCGGCGGCGCAGACCCGGCCCCACAGCGACGCGCCGACGGCGTCGGTCGTGTAGCGCTGCACCGCGTTGATCTTCAGGAGCGGGCCCCCGCCGGCCACCGGGCGGTGCGTCGGGTCGTGCTTCTCCGCGCGGTTCGGGTGCACCGCGTGGCCGGCGTCGGCGGAGAGGCACCAGGAGGCGGCCAGGGCTCGGGCGTGCTCGGCGCGGCCGCCGCCGAGCGCCAGCGTGATGCGTTCGAGCACGTCGGCCAGCAGCGGACCCGCGGCGCCGGACCGCGTCTCCGAGCCGACCTCCTCGTGGTCGAAGGCGGCCAGCACCGCCACCGCGCCCCCGACCTCCAGCCGCTCCATGGCGCGCAGGGCCGCGTGGACGCTGGTCAGGTTGTCGAGCCGCGGGGAGGCGAACAGGTCGCCGGTCACCCCGAACCGGCGCGGCGGCTGCGTGTCGCAGGTGATCAGGTCGTGCCCGGCGATCGCCTCCACCGGCAGGCGCACGGAGTCGGCGAGCGCGGTCAGCACGTCCGGCCCGTCGGCGGCGCCGATCAGGGGCTGCATCTCGCGCTGCCGGTCCGGGGCGAACCCGGAGTTCGTGTCGCGGTCCAGGTGGATGGCCAGGTGCGGCACGCGGGCCCACGGGCCGGTGCGCACCAGGTGCTGCCGGCCGTCGACGTCCACGACGCGGCCGGCCAGCTCGACCTCGCGGTCGAACCACGAGGCCAGGATCGGGCCGCCGTAGACCTCCACGGCCGCCTGCTGCCAGCCGGCGGCGCCGAAGGCCGGGTTCGGCTTCAGCTTCAGACCGGGGGAGTCGGTGTGCGCGCCGACGACCCGGAAGGGCGTCAGCGCATCGGCGTCGCGGGGGACCGCGAAGGCGACGACCGCGCCGTCGCGGATCAGCACCAGGCGGGCGCCGGGGACCACCTGCCCGGTCCAGTCGTCGGCCTCGTCGAGCAGCGTCCAGCCCAGGGCTCGCAGCCGGCGGGCGACCTCGGCCGCCGCATGGAACGAGCTGGGGGAGGCGACGACGAAGTCCGCCAGGTCGTCGATGTGCGCGGCGGTGTCCATGCGTCGATGCAAGCACGACTCCCGGGGTCCGGGCCGATCAGGCGCCGGCCCCCGGGAGTGCTCGCGGGCTCACTCGCCCAGGATGCGGTACAGCTCGCGGCGCAGCTCGTCGACCTTCTCGGTCGCGCGGGCCCGCTGCTCGGGGGTGACCCCGCTGCGGAACTGCATGGCGGCGCCGGCCAGCTTGCCGAAGGCCGCCATCAGGGGCTCGCCGCCCGCGTGCCGGTCGCCGGCGCTGCGGAACGCGGCGTCGATCTCCTCGCGGTGGGCGTCGACGTGGGTGCGGCCGGCGTCGGTGAGGGAGTAGGCGCTGCGCGGCCCGCCCTCCTGGGCGACGAGGCCCTCGTCCTCCAGCTGCTGCAGCGTCGGGTAGACCGAGCCGGGGCTCGGGGTCCAGGCGCCCTCGGTGCGCTCGCCGATGGCCTTGATCAGGCCGTAGCCGTTCGAGGGGCCGTCGGCCAGCAGGCCGAGGATCGCGCTGCGCACGTCGCCGCGGCGGGCACGGGGCCCGTGCTGGCCGAAGCCGGGTCCGCCGAAGCCGCGCATGCCGCGGGCGGGGTCGAAGGCGTCCCAGGGGCTGCCGAAGCCGCCGCGGGGACCGCGGTGCCCGAAGCGGGCGCCGTCGTGGGAGTGGTGATCGTGATTCATGTCGTGTCCTTCCATGGTCGCTCCGACCTGGAGCGTGCTGTCACGATATATCGGAACCTATCGAATTGCAAGGCTCTCGAACCTGGGACCGGGGTCTCCATCCGCAGGCCGGGGTTGACCGCTGGCCGGTGGGGAAGGTTAGGCTCACCTAACTCGTCTCGAACTGGAGCTCCACATGCCCTCCCTGCGTCGCATGCGCCTCGCCCTGCTCGCCGTGCCCGTCGCGGCGGCCCTCGCCCTCTCCGGCTGCTCCGCGGGGGCCGGCTCCACGGACACCGCCGCGCCCTCGGGGTCCGCGTCCGGCGCCGGCTTCCCGATCTCCATCACGAGCGCCCTGGGCACCGCGACGATCGAGAAGAAGCCCGTGCGGGTCGCGACGGTCGCCTGGTCGAACCAGGAGGTGCCGCTGGCCCTCGGCATCGTGCCGGTCGGCATGCCGAAGGTCACGTTCGGCGACGACGACGGCGACGGCGTGCTGCCCTGGGTGACCGAGAAGTTGAAGGCGCTGGGCGCGAAGACGCCGGTGCTGTTCGACGAGACGTCCGGCATCGACTTCGAGGCGGTCGCCGACACGCGGCCCGACGTCATCCTGGCCGCCTACTCCGGCCTGTCGCAGGACGACTACGACAAGCTCAGCCAGATCGCGCCGGTGGTCGCCTACCCGGACAAGCCCTGGACCACGTCGCTCGACGACACGATCCTGCTCGACAGCGAGGGGCTCGGGCTGAAGGCCGAGGGGCAGCGGCTGATCGACACCCTGGACTCCCAGGTGGAGACGGCGGCGGAGAAGGCGCCGGACATCGCGGGGAAGAGCGTCGCGTTCGTGGCGCCCAAGGGGCCGACCGACCTCAGCTCGCTGTACGTCTACACGACCGCCGACCCCCGCGCCGCGTTCTTCGAGCAGCTGGGCATGACGACGCCGGAGGTCGTGGAGGAGGCCAGCAAGGACACCTCCTCGTTCTACGCGGAGATCAGTGCGGAGGACGCCGACCGCCTGAAGGACGTGGACGTGCTGGTGTTCTACGGCTCCGCGGCGCTGCTGAAGACGATGCAGTCCGACCCGCTGCTGGGGAAGATCCCCGCGATCGAGCGCGGCTCCGTCGTCGCGCTGGGCGCCGACGGGCCGCTGGCCGCCTCCGCCAACCCGACCCCGCTGTCGGTGGAGTGGGGCATCGGGAAGTACGTCGACCTGCTCTCCGCCGCCGCCGCGAAGGTCTAGTGGTCGCCGTCCTCAGCCACACCCGCGCATCGGCCCCGGTCCGCCGTCGGCGGCCGGTGCCGGTCCGCGTCGGCTGGCTCGTCGCCGCGGTGCTGGTGATGGCGGCGGTCGCCGCGGCGTCGATCGCCTTCGGCGTGCGCGCGGTCGGCTGGGGCGACATCGTGCAGGGCGTCACCGGCACGGGGGACACCATCGCCGCGGCCGCCGTGGAGAAGCGGGTGCCGCGCACCCTCCTGGCGCTCGCCGTCGGCGCGGCGCTGGGGCTGGCCGGCGCGGTGATGCAGGGGGTGACCCGGAACCCGCTGGCGGATCCGGGGATCCTCG
>JAKONM010000287.1 GCA_022701925.1 Microbacteriaceae bacterium | reverse complement strand
CGACGAAGCGGAAGAACGCCCAGCCGGTGAGCAGCGCGAGCGGCAGCCCGACCGCGGCGACGATCGGCCAGTTCCAGTCGCCGAGCGCGAAGGCGAGCGTCGCGATGACCGGCAGGTGCACCAGGTAGAGGCTGAACGAGATGCGGCCGAGGAACTGCGGGATCCGCCCCTCCAGCACGGCGCGGAACCGGGTCGCCGCCGCGGCGCAGATCACGATGCCTGCGGCCCCCAGCACCGACATGCCGCGCAGGGCATGCGCCCCGTCGCTGCCCTCCGGCACCACCGGCGCGAGCAGGAACTCCAGGATCAGGACCAGCGACGACATCGGCAGCACGACCGCCAGCACCCGCTTGGCGCTGCGGGCCTCGCTCCAGCGCTCCAGCGAGGTGAGGCGCACCGCGATGAGGGTGCCGACGAAGAAGATCGGCAGGTAGCCCAGGGCGTTGATGCCGCCGACCACCCCGGCCGTGACGAGCCCGACGGCCAGGAGCCCGGCGGGCAGCCACCACCGCCGCAGCAGCATCGCCAGCACGAGCAGCGCGGGCAGGATCAGGGAGAAGGCCAGCTCCCAGCGCAGCGTCCACAGCACGTTGTTCTGGGGCACGCCGCCGATCATCAGCGACCACTGCCCGACCAGGGTCTGCCAGGTCCAGTCGTGCGGCACCTGCCGGCTGATCCAGCTGCCGCCCGTCACTTGCTCCGGCCGCCGCGGCACGGCCAGCAGCAGCAGGCTGGCCAGGGCGATGGACGCCCACGCCGGCAGGAACAGCCGCACGAAGCGACTGGCCAGGAGTCCCGGCCAGGAGAAGTCGATGCGCTTCAGCGCGGGCAGCGCGACGACCAGGCCGGACAGCACGAAGAAGACGACGACCGCCTCGCGCCCCGAGGTGAGCAGCTTCAGCGGCGTGCGCTCCAGCCACCACCAGGCGGTGCCGAGCGCCGGCTCGCCCTGCGGTGCGACGACCGGCTCGGCGATCAGCGCCACGTGGTGCAGCACGACGACGAAGGCGGCGACGCCGCGCAGCCCGTCCAGGGCGTGCAGCCGGTCGCGGTTGCGGCGCCGCGGGGCGACCGGCACGGCGACGACCTCGCGCGCCCGCTGCTCGACCGGCGCGGTCACCGACGGCAGCGGGGCGGACGGCGGAGGGCGGGCATGAGCGGAAGGTACCGCGTCGGCGCCGAGACCGAGCCCTCGCAGGGACCGACGCGCGTCACCGGGTCACGCGGACGGCCCGCGCCTCCTGGTCGGCCGGCTCGACGGAGTAGCCCGCGACGGCCGCCGTGCCCGCGTAGCTGACCGCGGCGTCGAGGCCGCCGACCCCGGAGAGCACCAGCACCCCGCGGGCCACCGGCAGGCTCGCCGTGCCTCCGGCGGGCACCTGCAGGGTCGCGCTGACCGGCCCCGAGACCCGGACCGTGCGGGCGACGCCGGTGCTGGTGACCGAGAGGACGGGGTCCGGGCCCGACGCGACGGCGACGACGGCCGTCTCGCCGAGCCGACCGCCCGCGCCGAACCAGGCCAGGTCGATGCCCCGGGAGGTGGAGGTGGGCGAGCCGGTGGCGGGCGAGGCGCCCGACCCCGTGTCGACCGGGCCGTCGCCGCCGACGAGGCCGGCGTCCGACCCGACCGGCGCATCGGCCGCCGAGCCGGAGCCGCTGCTGCTGCTGCTGCTGGACGATCCGTCGTCGGGCGTGCTCGAGGCGCCGGCGTCGGCGACCACCGACACCCGTGCGCCGGCGACCAGCGGCACGCTCGAGCGCACCTCGACGCTCCACGTGCCGTCCGCCAGCCCTCGGATCGGGAAGTCCGTCACGACGCCGGCCGCGACGCGGCGGCCGGCGGTGATCGGAGCACCGCCCGCGGAGGAGCGGACCGAGATCGCGACATCGGCAGGCTTCGAGCCCGGCAGGAGCACGCGCACGACCGGCTGCAGGTCGCCGTAGTCGTCCTCCCGCTGGGTCTCGGCGACCGCCGCGGCGCCGGCCACGCGCATCCCGGTGATGGTCTGCCGCCGCGCAGGGGCCGCGGTCGCGCCCGCGATGTCGACGCCGCCGGACTCCAGCCCCCGCACCGTGCGCTGCTCCACGGCGGCGCCGATCCGCGCGCCCGACGAGGTGACCCGCACCACGAGGCCGCCGGCGGAGGGCGCGAGGCCGGCCAGCGACACCGCCCGGCGGTCGCCGGCCGGCACCGCGATCTCGGTGCCGCCGGTGTCGGCGAGCGGCCCGTCCTCCGTCCAGATGCGCACCGCGACCCGCGCGGCGGCGGCCGAGGGGTTCGCGAGCAGCAGCACCGAGGTGCGCCCGGTGGTCGTCGCGCCCGCCGCGAACCACGCGTCCGCGACCGGAGCCGCGCACGAGGCCGCAGCGAACCCCGCCGCGTCGCCCGTGGCGACCTGCTCGACCTGCGCGCCGGCGAGGGCGCCCGCTGCGGGTGCCGCGGCGGCGCTGAGCACGCGCGGAGCCGTTCCGCCGCCGTCGAGCCCGCCGCGCTTCAGGGGCGTGCTCGTCACGTCGGCGCCCTTCGCGGTGCCGGCGACCCGCGACGGCCGGCCCGCGGCGGTCACCTCGTCGGGCGCCGTCCCCTCCGCCCCCACTGCCACGACGGGGCCCGGGCACACCAGTGCCTGTCTCGGGGAGGCGGGGATCGCGGTGATCGCGGTGTCGGTCACGCCCAGCGCCGGCAGCTGGCCGACGACCACGGCCCCGACGACGCCGGCGAGGACCAGCGTGGTGGCGGAGAGCACGCGCGGGTTCAGCGCCACGCCCCCACCTCCTCGCGAGCGTCCTGCGGCGCCGGGGTCCGCCCCAGGCCGCGCGCCATCGCCTGCTCGGGAGCGAGTGCCGCGGCCTGCGCCGAGAGCGGCGCCTTCTCGATCGAGCGCACGTCCGCCTTCGGCGCGGACAGTGCTGCGACCGGCCGGAAGCGCGTGGCGAGGCGACGGGTCGGCAGCGCCAGCAGCGCGGTCAGCCCCAGGACCAGCAGCTGCACGGTCAGCACCAGCAGCCCGAGCGGCGAGCCGGTCGGGCTCGGGCCGGTCGGCACCACCGAGCCCGGGCCGGACTCCAGCCCGCCGAAGCGGTACAGGGTGCCCGCGGAGGTCGTGGACACCGCGGTGAGCAGCGAGTTCGCGCCGAGGGTGCTGCGCGCCTCGTCCGTCGCGGCCCGCGCCGTCGCGCCGTCCGCGCCGGGCTGCAGCAGCACGTAGCCGATGCGGTACGTGTCGAGCGCCGCCCGGAGGTCGTCGCCGCTCGGCTGCACGAGCCCGGCGGCGAGGCGCGCCAGCCCGACGGTCTCGCCGAACCCCGCGGTGGTCTGCAGGGTGCTGAGCCGCTCCAGCGTCTGCCCCTCCCCGCGCACCAGCCGCTTGCGGAAGCCGCCGTCGGGCTGAGCGGCGAGCGTCAGCATGCCGAGGGCCGGCCGGCCCTGCGCCTCCGCGGCCACGAGGGCCGGCACGGTGGCCGCCGATCCCGGACGCACCGCAGCGGTGCCGAGCAGCACGCCGACCAGCAGCGGGGACGCCGCCGCCAGCAGTGCGACGACCGCGGTGAACCCGATGGCGGAGGCGCTGAGGGCGCGGATGCGGGCGCCCGCCCGGCCGATGCGGTCCGCGAGCGGCACGGCGGCGCCCGCGGACAGTCGGTCGAGGCCGCACACGGCCGCCTCCAGCACGCCGAGCCAGGCGAGGCTCAGGGCGGCGCCCGGCCAGGCGGAGACCGGCACCGAGCCGTCGGAGACGACCTGGATCCGGGTGGCCAGCACGGCGACGACCAGGCCGCCCACGCCCGCGACGCCGACCCGGATGGGGACGCTGCGGCGCGGCCAGAACAGGCCCACCAGCGCGAGCAGCAGCAGGGGCACGCCGAGCAGCCACACGAAGACGGCCGCGGCAGCACCCGTGAGCCCCAGCGGCTGCGTCAGCGCCTCCCACCCGTCCACCGTCCACGCGGGCCAGCCGGCAGCCAGCTGCAGCACCGTCGACACCTGGGCGGGCAGCCCCAGCAGGTCGGCGGTCGCCCCGGGCGCCGCCACCGGCCCCGGGTCCGCGAGCACGCCGGCGAGCCGGCCGTGCAGCAGCTGCTCGGCGATCAGGGGGAGGAAGAGCACGGCGGTCGGCAGGGGCAGCGGCAGGATCCGCGTGATGCGGCCGCCCTCCTCGGTGCCACGGGTCAGCCCCAGCACCACCGCGGCGACCCAGGTGGCGGCCAGCAGGGGCAGCAGGCTGGGCGAGCATGCGGCGATCAGCGCGCCGAGCAGCCCCAGGCAGGCCGACGCCGTCCACGAACGGCGCACCTGGAAGGCGGCGAGCAGCGCGAACGGAGCGGCCAGGTGCACCAGGACCCCGCCGATCCTGCCCTGGTCCAGCGCCACGACCAGGGTGGGCGCCGCGGCCCAGAGCAGTCCGCCGACGACCCGCAGCGGTGGCCGCCGGGTGAAGCGGGCCGTTGCCAGCCATCCTCCGGCCGCGGCGATCGGCAGGGCGAGCAGCCACAGCCCCACGACGGCCGCGGAGGGGTGCCAGAACGTCAGCGACCCCAGCAGCGCCAGCACCATCGCGAAGGGGTCCGCGGGCCCGACGAAGCCGCCGCCGAGCGGATGGACGCCCCAGCCGACCGACTCCCACAGGCTCCGGATCGTGCCGAGCGGCAGCAGGGAGCCGCCGCTGATCGCCGCCGCGCCGATCAGCGGTGCGAACAGCAGCGCGGAGACCGCGGCGACGCCGACGGCGGTCGCGAACCCCCCGCCGCCGAAGAAGTCCACGGGTTCACGGCGCTCCACCGGCTGCCCGTTGTCCCGGGTCAGCGCTCGGCGGCGCCGCACCTCCTTCCACGGCTGCCGCAGCGGCGCGAGGGCGCTCCACCCCGTGCGCCGCGTGCGGCCGATGCGCGCCCTGGCCCGGGCGACCGGCGCGAAGCAGGTCAGCAGCACGACCAGCGCGGCGACCAGCTCGGCGGGGGCGGCGCCCGGCTGCTTGCGCAGCAGCTGGCCGAGCGCCCGCACGACGCCGAGCGGCGCGATGGAGAGCCAGTGCAGGGGCACCACGGGCAGCGGCGCCCAGGCCAGCCGGCGGTGCAGCTGTGCCTCGCGTCGCAGCCTGGCCCGCCGGGCGACGGAGGTGGAGGCGCCCAGCAGCCGGGTACCGGGCGCCTCGTCGCCGGCGGAGCGCACCCGCGCCCGCGGGACGAGCTGCACGCGGTGCCCGGCGAGCCGGGCGCGCACGCAGAAGTCCAGCGCGTCGTCGTAGGCGGGCAGCGCCCGGTCGAAGCCGCCCAGCGTCCGCCAGGCCTGCTCCTGCACGAGCATCCCGCCGGCGGCGACCGCCATCACGTCGCTCAGCCGGTCGTACTGCGCCTGGTCCAGCTCCGGCTCCGCCAGCTCGACCGCGGTCCCCCAGGGCGTCACCGTCCGTCCGAAGGCCTGCAGGTACTGCGGCGCGTCCCACTGCATCTGCTTCGGCCCGGCGACAACCACGGACGGCGCCGCCTCGACGGCCTGCAGCAGCCGCTCGAGGGCGGGCGGCTCGGGGGCGTTGTCCGCCGCCAGCAGCCAGAGCCACTGGTCCTCCCCCGGGGTGAGCCCGGCCGCCCGCACCCCCGCCTCGACGGCCTGACCGAAGCCCGCCCTGGCATGGACCCGGGCGTGCACGGTGGGCTCGACCGCGTCGATGATGCCGGCGATCGCCGGGCTGGAGCCCAGCTGCACCACGACCAGCCGGTCGGGCACGCGGGTCTGGACGGTCAGCGCGTCCAGAGTGGTCCGCAGCCAGTCGGCCCCCTCGCCCGCGACGAGGATCGCGGTGACAGAGGTCGGCACCGCATCACGGTAGGCGGCAGGACCACGACACGCGCAGGCGCCGCGCCGCGCCGCCGCCGTTCCGGCATCCACGGAGCCGCCGAGGAGGTCCGAGCCCCGGAACGACGGAAGGCCGCGGACCCGATCGGGTCCGCGGCCTTCCATCACGCCGTCGCGGCGGTTCAGCCCGCCTTGCGCAGCTTGCGGCGCTCGCGCTCGCTCATGCCGCCCCAGATGCCGAAGCGCTCGTCGTTCTGCAGCGCGTACTCCAGGCACTGGTTGCGCACCTCGCAGGACCCGCAGATCTTCTTCGCCTCGCGGGTCGATCCGCCCTTCTCCGGGAAGAACGCCTCAGGATCGGTCTGCGCGCAGAGCGAGTCCGCCTGCCAGGCCAGAGGGTTGTCGTCGTCCTCCGTGACGCGACGGACGCTCGGCACACCCAGGTTGATGGGGTCGACGAACCAGTCGCTCGGCACCGAGGTCTGGAAGGGGGAAGTGGTCATTGAAGATCCTTCTCGTGAATCACCGTCCGGAGCCCCGCGCTCCTTCGGCGTGGAGCAATTACACCGGTGTGCTTCCGAAAGCCGCAAGAGCCGATTTCTTCTCCCTGATTCATCGGATCCCCTCAGGGACGAGCGATGGAAACCATGGTCGCCACTGCCCCGAAGCCCGTCGAAGCACCTTGGCGGAGCCTGGAAGCGTGTCCCCTGATCAGGGGTTTCGATCGGATTCCGGCGGAGGAACACGAGTGAGCGCTGCAACCCTCGACCGGGGGTCGAAACCTGACGACACGCCGATAACGACAGTCGGCTCGTAACACGACTGTTACAAACGAGCCGTCAACCTCCGAATGCGTGTTCGACGCATTCCCATTTCCGCACCCTCCGACAAGACCCCGAGAAGGGCTCCGTGATCAGAACGAGATGCGGCGCCTATCACGGCCGCATAACGCGGTCGAATCGGACACGCCGAGACACGCCGAGACGGCGTCGATCACCCTCGATCGGTGTTCCGGGCGTCCCAGGCGGAACGGACCATGTCCTCCAGCGAGTGGCGCATCGCCCAGTCCAGGTCGCGCGCCGCCAGGTCGCCCGACGCGACGATCCGGGCGGGGTCGCCGGGCCGCCTCGGACCCTGCTCGGGAGTGAAGTCGATGCCGGTGACCCGGGCCACCGTGCTCATGATCTCGCCGACGCTCACCCCGTCGCCCGAGCCGAGGTTGTAGACGGGCTCGATCGCCTCGTCCGCGGCCAGCCGGCGGGCGGCGGCGACGTGCGACACCGCGAGGTCGGCGACGTGGATGTAGTCGCGCACGCAGGTGCCGTCCGGCGTCGGGTAGTCGGTGCCGTTCACCCTGGGGGTCCGACCGTCGAGCAGGGCGTCGAAGACCAGCGGGAAGAGGTTGTGCGGGCTGGTGTCGAAGACGTCCGAGTGGCCGGAGCCGACCACGTTGAAGTAGCGCAGCGAGGTGTGCCGCAGCCCGGCGGCCCGCCCCTGGTCGGCGAGCAGCCATTCCCCGATCAGCTTCGACTCCCCGTAGGGCGACTCCGGGTACTTCGGGGTCTCCTCCGTCACCAGGTCGGTGTCCGGCGTGCCGTAGACGGCGGCGGACGACGAGAAGACGATCTTGTCGACGCCCCGGTCGGCCATGACCGCCAGGAGCACGGCGGTGGCGGTGACGTTCTGCTCGTAGGTGTGGAGCGGGCGCTGCACCGAGACGCCGGCGTACTTGAAACCCGCGACGTGGATGACGCCCTCGACGCCGTGGCGGTCGACCGCGTCGGACAGCAGGCCGCCGTCCAGCACGCTGCCCTCGACGAAGGGGACGCCGGCGGGCACGAAGCCGCGGTGGCCGCTCGAGAGGTCGTCCACCACGACCGGCTCGAGGCCCGCCTCCTGCAGCGCGCGCACGACGTGCGCCCCGATGTAGCCGGCTCCGCCCGTGACCATCCACGTCATGCCGCGACCCTAGCCCCGGGCCTGCTGCGCGGCTCGGCGGCCATGCCGTGCACGTGCGGATCTCCAGCGGCACCGCTCCCGACCCCTTCTGCAACGGGCGGGGCGGCGCAGGATGGAGGGGTGTGCGGACGCTACGTGGTGACGAAGGCCGTGTCGGACCTGCTGCCCGACCTGCTGGGCGGGCTCGACGGGCTGCAGGACGACTGGAACGTGGCGCCGACCGCGCTCGTGCCGGTCGTCCGCGAGCGCGGCGGCGAGCGCGCGCTGCGCCGGGTGCGGTGGGGCTTCCTGCCCTCCTGGGCGAAGGACGCGAAGCAGAAGCCGCAGCCGATCAACGCCCGCATCGAGACGGTCGCGACCTCGGGCATGTTCAAGCGCGCCCTCGCCCGCACCCGCGTCGTCGTGCCCGCCCTCGGCTACTACGAGTGGGTGGTCACGCCCACCGGCAAGCAGCCGCACTTCATCCACGCTCCGGAGGGGGCGCTGGCGATGGCGGGCGTCGTCAGCGCCTGGGCGGATCCGCAGCGCGAGCCGGACGACCCCGACCGGTGGCTGCTGTCGATGGCGGTGATCACCCGGGACGCGCACGTCGCGCCGGGCGAGGTGCACGACCGCATGCCCGCCTGCCTGACCCCGGACGGCTGGGACGCCTGGTTGACCGAGGACGTCGACCCCGGCGACCTGGTGCGGCTGCTGCAGCAGGAGAGCCTGGCGGTGGCGGAGACGCTGCAGCACCACGAGGTCAGCCGCGACGCGAACAGCGTCCGGAACAACGGCCCCGGCCTGATCCTCCCGCTGCCCGCCTGACGTCGACCGGCGTCAGAAGGCGGCGACGACCCCGTCGATCACGCGGACCGTGTCCTCCCAGCCCTCGACCGGCACCGACGGCACGCCCAGGGCCTTCACCGGGTAGTCGTTGCCGTCCGGGTCGAGGCGGTCGCCGACGAACAGCGTGTCCTCGAAGGCGACGCTGGTCAGCTCGGACAGGCGGCGCATGCCGTACGCCTTGTCGACGCCGCGCCGGGTGATGTCGACCGACGTCGAGCCGCCACTGCGCACCTCCAGGTCGGGCAGCTCCTGCTGCACCGCGGCGCGGAGACGGCTCTTCTTCTCGCCGGTCGGGTCCCAGGCCTTCTTGGCGTCGAGCGGCGCCTGCTGCCCGAGGGCGGAGAAGGTGATCTGCGACCCCCGGTCCTCGAGCGCCGGCCCCCACGTCTTCTTCTCCCAGAGGCCCAGCAGCTTCGCCTCGACCTCGACGGCCGACATGGCGCGCGCCTTCTCGTCCTCGGTCAGGTCGTCCGCGTACACGCAGTGCAGCTCCCCGCCCTGCAGCCGCCAGTACTGCGTGCCGCAGGTGGGCATCAGGTGGAGCCGGTCCGCGAGCTCCGGCGCCAGGTCGCCGAGCCGCTCGACGACCTGGGTGCGGAACTGCTCGATCTGCCCGCCGGAGATCACGCACACCTGCGTGACCGCCAGCAGGCGCAGCAGCGACTCCCGCACGGGGTCGGGCAGCGGCGCCTTGGAGGGGGCGAGCGTGTCGTCCAGGTCGAACGCCGTCATCGCGGGTCGTTCCGGCAGCGAGGTGGGCACGCCGACACCGTAGAGGAGGAGCGGCGCGCGCCCGGGACCGCACCCGGAGCGAGCGCCGTCGGGATCGGGCCCCATTGCACGGGTGCCAGGGAGAACGAGGGTTGCGCCACCCCCCGACGGGGGGCGACCATGGGACCCGTCCTGAGCCACCGGTAACGACGCCCGAGCTCACCGTCCAACGCCACGCCGCTCTCCCAGGCGGCACCAGTGACAGAGGAATCCATGGAATCAGGCGCCCTCGGCGACGCCCTGCCCGAAGGCAGGTACGCGTACTCCGCCGTCCCCACGCTGGAGCGGGTCACGCCCTTCCGTGACATCAGCGCTCCGGTCTCCCGGGTCGGCTGGCGCACGGGTTACCGCATGGCCCTGATCGGCACCGACTCGGCGGTGATCGCCGCGGCCCTGCTGGCCGCGCAGGCGCTCCGTTTCGGGGACGCGACCGGCGGCAACCGGCTGGCCTTCGCAAGCGGGTACGGAGTGTTCGGCCTCTTCATCGGCCTCATCTGGGTCGCCGCCCTCGCGGCCATCCGGTCGCGGGACGTCCGGGTGATCGGCGCCGGGAGCGACGAGTTCCAGCGCGTCGTCAAGGCGACGGGCGTGACCTTCGGCGCCGTCGCAGTGCTCGACCTCCTGCTCAAGACCAACGTCTCCCGCGGCTACCTGCTGGTCGCGCTCCCCCTCGGGCTCGGCTGCCTGCTGCTCGGCCGCTACTTCTGGCGCTCGTGGCTGGCCGCCCGACGTCGCGAGGGGCTCTGCCTGATCGGCGCGGTCGTGGTCGGCAACCACCACGACGCGACGCAGGTGACCAACGAGCTGATCAAGCACCACCACGCCGGCTACCGCCCCGTCGGCATCGCCTACACCGACGGCACCGGCGGCGCGCGCTTCGCCGCGGCGGACGGCAAGGACGTTCCCCTGGTGCCCTTCGAGCGCCTGGCCGACACCGTGCGGGCCAACCACACGCGCGCCGTCATCATCGCCGGCGAGCTGCCCGGCGGCCGCGACGCCATCAAGGACGTCGGCTGGCAGCTGGAGAACTCGAAGACCGAGCTGATCCTCACCTCGCGCCTGACGGACATCGCCGGCCCCCGCATCCACATGCGCCCCGTGGAGGGGCTGCCGATGCTGCACGTGGACCTGCCGCAGTACGCCGGCATGAACCACTCCATCAAGCGCGGCGTCGACCTGCTGCTGGCGGGGGCCGCATTCCTGCTGCTCGCGCCCGTGCTGCTGGCCGTGGCGATCGCCGTGCGGCTCGACTCCCCCGGCCCCGTGCTCTTCCGCCAGGAGCGGGTCGGCGCGCACGGCGAGCGCTTCACGATGTTCAAGTTCCGCAGCATGGTCATCGACGCGGAGGCCCGCCTCGCGGCGCTCGCTGCGGCGAACGAGGGCGCCGGCGTGCTGTTCAAGATGAAGGACGACCCGCGCATCACGCGGATCGGCGCCTTCATCCGCCGCTTCTCGCTGGACGAGCTGCCGCAGCTGCTGAACGTGCTGAACGGCACGATGAGCCTGATCGGCCCGCGCCCGCCGCTGCCGCGCGAGGTCGCCGCCTACGAGGCGAAGGTGAACCGCCGCCTGCTGATCAAACCGGGCATCACCGGTCTGTGGCAGGTCAGCGGACGATCGAACCTCTCGTGGGAGGAGAGCGTGAAGCTCGACCTCTACTACGTCGAGAACTGGTCCATCACGACCGACTTCAGCATCCTGCTGAAGACCGTCAAGGCCGTCCTGCAGCGCGACGGGGCGTACTGACCCCGTCGACGTCGTGCCGTCCCGACCGGACGGGACGTCCGCCCCGGTCGCGCGAGGGGACCTCCACGCGGTAGACGGCGCAGGCGAGCGTCGTGGCGAGCACCGCCACGACGATGCCCAGCCAGGGCGAGCAGGCCTGCCAGCCGGCCATGCCGAGCAGCAGCCCTGCGGCGAGCACGATCGCGACGCAACGGTCTCGGACTGCCACCGCGATCCTCCATGGATCCGACGTCGAGCGGGGGTGCACCGCCACCGTCGATGGTCGCGATCCCGGACTCGATGATGGCGCATCCCGCGCCGCCGGGGTGCGCAGTCGGCCGAATCCCACGGGCTTCGCGCGATCGGGGGCGTTCGTGATCGGGCCTCGCCCGGACCCGGTGCCGGAGGCGTCGCGCAGTCCGAGCACCGGCCACCGCGGGCCGAACCATTCCACAGGGCGACCGCGGATGTCGCGGGCAGGGCGCACGCACGGGGCGGGATGACCCGCATTCACGCAGCATCGTGATGCCCGCGCACCGTTCTGCGACCGTTCGCGCCGATACAGTCGTCGCGACGTCCCCTCGGCAGTGCGGGAGGACGGGACAGGACCTCCCCATGCACCTCCCCGCGACCGCTCCGCTGCGCGTCGGCCTCGTCGACGACCACGAGGTGATCGCCACCGCCGTGCGGGCCGCCCTGCGGCAGACCCGCGAGCTGGAGCTGGTCGCCTTCGCCCCCACCGTGGACGGCCTGCTGGCGAAGTCGCCCGCGAGGCTCCACCTGGTGGTGCTCGACCTGCGACTGGCCGACGGGTCGTCCCCGGCCAACAACGTCGACCGCCTCGTCGACGCGGGCTGCAACGTCATCGCCTTCACCAGCGGTGAGAGCCCCTACCTGCTGCGCGCCGTGGCCCGCACGCCGGTGCTCGGCATCGTGCGCAAGAGCGAGCCGCTGCACGCGCTGACCACGGCGCTGCTGCGCGCCGCGCACGGGCAGCCGGTCGTCACGGCGGAGTGGGCCTCCACCGTGGAGAACGACCCCCTGATCTCCGACGCGAAGCTGTCGCGACAGGAGCAGCGGATGCTCGCGCTCTTCGCGGACGGCAACACGGCGCAGAACGTCGCCGAGGGCGCCGGCATCGCGGTCTCCACGATCGAGGACTACGTGCGGCGGATCCGGCAGAAGTACGCGAAGGCGGGCCGCCCGGCATCGACGAAGATCGACCTCTACAAGCGCGCCGTCGAGGACGGCTTCCTGCCCGCGCCGAACGAGCAGTGACGCTCGACGCGGACTCGATCACCCGGCCGCCGCTGCCCGAGCCGGGCTCCCCCGCCGCGCGTCCCGGGCCCGTGCGGGCGGGCGCGCTCCTGCGCCGCGTCGCCGGGGACCAGGCGCACGAGCGGGTCTTCCGCGCGCTCGCCTTCGGGTTCCTGCCCGCCGGCGCGATGTTCGGCCTGCTGGCGGCGCCCGGTGCGGCCGAGCAGGCCGACCGCTGGCCGCCGGGCTGGACCGAGGCGGCGTTCCTGCTCGGCGTCGCCCCGTCCCTGGTGCTGGGCGCCTGCGCCTTCCTGCTGCGGATCTCCTCGTTGCGCCTCATCGCGCGGGTCGCCGTCGGCGGGGTGCTGGTCGTGCTGGCCTCGATCCCGTTCTGCGCGCTGCCCTCACCGGCCTCGAACGGGCAGGCCTGGTTCCTGGGGGTCTGCGGGCTGGGCCTGATCGCGACGGCACTGGCCATGCGCCCCGGCACGGCGGTGCTCACCCAGCTGCTGGGCGCCATGCTGATCGGTGTCGCGCGGCAGGCCACGGACCACACCG
>JAKONM010000270.1 GCA_022701925.1 Microbacteriaceae bacterium | reverse complement strand
CACGTCCTCCACCACCGCGCCCGGCTCCCAGCTGCGCCAGAGGGCGCGCACGACCTCCACCCACTCGTCGGCGCGGTCGTAGCGCAGATCGTGCTCGACCTGCTTCTCGAGCCCGTAGTTCTGCGCCGCCAGGTCGCTGCCGGAGGTGACGACGTTGAAGCCCAGGCGCCCGCCCGCGAAGTGCTGCAGCGTCGCCAGCAGCCGCGCGGCCGTGTACGGCTCCGTGAAGCTCGCGGAGAGGGTCGGCACGATCCCGATGCGCTCCGTCGCGGACAGCAGGTAGGGCACGAGGGGGATCGGGTCGTGCTTCGGCACGAACCGGGCCGCGGCCAAGTTGACCTCGGCGGTGCCGCGGTAGGTGTCGGGCACCGCGACGCCGTCCTCGATGACGAAGAGGTCCAGCGCGGCCGCCTCGAAGGCGCGGGCGGCGTCCTGGTAGACGCGCGGCTGCTTCCAGTCGTAGCCGACGCCGAACGTCGGGTCGCCCCAGCCCTGCACGCCGAACCCGGCGCCCAGGAACCAGCCGAAGCGGACGGTCACGACGGGTCTCCGGAGCGCTGCGTCATGCCCGCAAGCGTAGGCAGCGCGCGGAGCGCCGCCGCCGATGCGACGGTCAGTGACGCCCGTCGGCCAGCTCGCGCAGGTAGTTCGTCGCCCCGTCCGGAGCCATCACCACGACGACGTGGCGCTCGTCCAGGCCGGCCGCCAGCTCGAGGGCGGCCGCCACCGCCATGCCGGAGGAGGGGCCGAGCAGCAGCGCCTCCTGCTCCGCCAGGCCGCGCAGCGCTGCGGCCGACGCCCCGTCGGGCACCGTCCGGATCTCGTCGGGCACGGCGGTGTCCAGGTTGCGCGGCCAGTGGCCGGGCGGCCAGGTGGTGCCGACCCCCTCCACGCGGATCGTGCCCGCCGGCCCGCCGCCGTAGGTGGAGCCGGCCGGGTTCACGCCGATGACGCGCACGGCGCCGCCGGAGACCTGCTGCAGGTAGCGGCCCGTGCCGCTGATCGTGCCGCCGGTGCCGATGCCGGCGACCAGGTGGGTGATCGCCCCGCCCGTCTGCCGCCACAGCTCCGGCCCGGTGTGCGCGAAGTGGGCGCCCGGGTTCGCCGGGTTGTCGTACTGCTGGCTGCGCCAGCCCCCGCGCTCGGCGGCGATGCGGTCCGCGAGCGCCCGGGGGTTGTCCGGGTCGTCGGGCGCGGCCGCCCAGTCCGCCTCCACCAGCTCCGCGCCGTACAGGGCGAGCAGCGCGCGCTTCTCCGCCGACATCGCCCCGCCGTGCACGATCACGACCGGGTGCCCGGTGACCCGGCCGACCAGGGCCAGCCCGATGCCGGTGTTCCCGGAGGTCGACTCGACGATCGCCTGTCCGGGGGCGAGCCGCCCCGACGCCTCCGCGTCGCGCACCAGCTGCAGCGCCGGGCGGTCCTTCGCGCTGCCGCCCGGGTTCCGCCCCTCCAGCTTGACCAGCACCTGCGGGCGCACGTGCGCGGCCAGCCGGCTCAGGCGGACCAGCGGCGTGTCGCCGATCAGGTCGAGCACGGAGTCGACGGCGCCCGGCACGACCGGGCGGGAGGGTTCGCGGAGGGGCATCGCCCACCAGGGTAGGCGGCGCCCCTCCGCAGGTGACGCGGCGCGTCAGCCGGCGATGAGGCGCTCCAGCAGCTTCGCCTTCGGCAGGTTGGAGGTGCCGGTCAGGCCCCGGCGCTTCGCCTCGGCGCGCAGCTGCAGCAGCGTCCACGACTCCTTGGGCTCGCCCTCGACGGGCGCGGAGGGCAGCGGCGGCGCGGTCGCGGCGGGCTGCTCGCCGGAACCGTCCTGCTCGTCATCCGCGTCGTCCTGCTGCCCCGGCGTCGTGGAGGGCTGCTCGGCGGGCTGCTCGGATGCGGCACCGTCGGCGTCGCCCGCGGAGCCCGCGGGCGTCGCATCGGGCTCCTGCTGCTCGCCGTCCAGCACCCCGGCCTGCTCGAACACCTCGGCGGCCTCGGCGGCGTCGCCGGCGTGCGCCTCGGCCTCGTCCGGCAGCTCGACCTGGTCGGCGACCTCCTCCAGCTCGACCGCCACGGTCTCCACGACCAGCGCCTCGTCCAGCGCGCCGTCGACGTCGGCCGCGAGCACCGCGTCGAGCACGGCCTCCTCGACGGTCGCGTCGATCGCGGCGTCGACCACCGCGTCCTCGAGCACCAGCTGCACGGCCTCGTCCTGCAGGCGGCGCTCGCCCTCCAGCTCCTGCTGCACCTGCTCCAGGCGGTGCTCGGTCGCCACCAGCCTCGCCTCGGCGGCGCGCAGGGCCAGCTTCGCCAGGCCCAGCTCGTCGGGCTTCTTCGACACCGGGCGCCCGAGGGCCTCGGCGGCGGCGCTCGACTTCGACTCGGCCTTCTCGGCGGCTTTCACGGCCTTGTCGGCGGCCTTGCGCGCCTTCTTGGCGTCAGCGGCCAGGGCGTCGGCCTTGGCGCGGGCCTTCTTCTCCGCGGCGGCGGCGGCCTTGCGCTCGGCCTTCTTCGCGGCGGCGGCCTTCTCGGCCTCCTTCTTGCGGTCCGCCTTCTTGCGGTCGGCCTTCTTGGATCCGGACTTCGACTTCTTCGCCATCGGCTGCTCCTTCAACGGGTCGGTGCGCCGCAGGGCCGGAAGGGGCGTCCGGCGCGGCGCGCCACCACGCTAGCGATGCTCGGCGCGCGTCCGGTGAACGTTCAGGACACTGTGGGGCGGTCCTCACGCCAGGCGCCGGAAAGCGCCTCGGATCAGAAGACGAATCCGTTCGGGAACGGGTCCGCGGGGTCCAGCAGGTACTCCGCGCGGCCCGTGATCCAGGCCCGGCCCGTGATCGTCGGGATCACAGCGGGGCGCCCCTCGACCTCGGTCTCCGCGATCAGCCGTCCGATGAAGCGGCTGCCGATGAACGACTCGTTGACGAAGTCCGCGCCGAGCGCGAGCGCGCCCCGCGCGTGCAGCTCCGCCATGCGGGCGGAGGTGCCGGTGCCGCACGGCGAGCGGTCGAACCAGCCCGGATGGATGGCCATCGCGTGCCGGGACAGCCGCTCGTCCGACCCGGGGGCGATGAACTCCACGTGGTGGCAGTGGTCCACGCCGTCGATCAGCGGGTGGCGGGGCGGGTCCGTCTCGTTGATCGCGGCCATGATCGCGAGCCCGGCCTCGACGATGTCGCGCTGGCGCGCGCGGTCGAACGGCAGGCCCACGTCGTCCAGGTCGACCATCGCGTAGAAGTTGCCGCCGAAGGCCAGGCTGTAGGGCACGTCTCCGAGGCCCGGCACGGCCACCAGGGCGTCGAGCCGTTCGCTGTAGGCGGGCACGTTCTCGATGGTCACCGAGTCGGCGTGGCCGTCCGTGACCGCCACGGACGCCACCACGACCCCCGCGGGCGTGTCCAGGCGGATGGAGGTGACGGGTTCCGTCACCTCCACCAGGCGCTCCTCCACCAGCACGGTCGCGACGCCGATGGTGCCGTGGCCGCACATCGGCAGGCATCCCGACACCTCGATGTAGACGACGCCCCAGTCGCAGTCCGGCCGGGTCGACGGCTGCAGGATCGCGCCGCTCATCGCGGGGTGGCCTCGCGGCTCGTCCATCAGGAAGTGCCGCAGGTGGTCGAGGTGGGCCATGAAGTGCAGCCGGCGCTCGTTCATCGTGGCGCCCGGGATCGCGTCGATCCCGCTCGTCACGACGCGGGTCGGCATGCCCTCCGTGTGGCTGTCGACCGCGGTGATCCGCCGCACCGGCTCCATCAGGAGGCGGCGGTCTTCAGGGACGCGCCGGCCCGCAGTGCGCGCTCGGTGTCGCGCCGGATGACGGCCTGCGTCGCCTCGGACAGCGGGCCGCGGGGCGGGCGCGTCGGGCCGCCGGTGCTCTCGCCGGCGACGTCGATGGAGAACTTGATCGCCTGGACGAACTCGGTCTTCGAGTCCCAGCCGAACACCGGAGCCATCTCCGTGTACAGGTCGCGGGCCTCGACGATGCGGTCGGTGCTCAGCAGCTCGTAGAGGCGCACGGCCTCGCGCGGGAAGGCGTTGGGGTAGCCGGCGAACCAGCCGGTCGCCCCGGCGACCAGCGCCTCGAACAGCAGGTCGTCGGCCCCGGCGATCACGTCGATGTCGCACAGGTCGCGGATCTCGCGCACGCGGCGGGCGTCGAGCGAGAACTCCTTCACCGCGACGACGTGCTCCAGCTGCGCCAGCTCGGCGATCAGGTCCGGCGTCAGGTCGACCTTCGTGTCGATCGGGTTGTTGTACATCATGATCGGCAGCCCGACCTCGTCGACCTTGCGGTAGTGCGTCAGCACCTCCTCGCGGTTGGCGCGGTACAGCGTGGGCGGCAGCAGCAGCACGCCGTCGGCGCCGTCCTCCGCCGCGGCCTCGGCCCAGGCGCGCGCCTGGTGCCAGCCGACGCCGTGCACGCCGGCGACGACGAGCCCCCGGTCGCCCACGGCCTCGCGCGCCGTGCGCACCACCTGGCGCCGCTCGGCGTCGGTGAGGGAGGAGTACTCGCCGAGCGAGCCGTTGGGGCCGACGCCGCGGCAGCCGTTGTCGATCAGCCAGGAGCAGTGCGCGGCGTAGGCGTCGTAGTCGACCGCGAGGCCGCCGGGGGCCGAGTCGTCCGGGGTGAAGGGCAGCGTGGTGGCGACGATGACGCCGCCGAGGTCGAGGGTGCTCATGTCGGCTCCGATCGCGGGGTGGTTGCTCAGTAATATATTACTCCGGGCGGCCCGCCCACCAGCCCCTCGTGTGGCCGATGTGCCGGCGTGTCACCGATTCGGCGGCGTCGCCGTCGCCCCGCTCGATCGCCTCGGACAATTCGTGGTGCTCGGCGGCCGAGCGCTGCAGCTCCGTGGAGCCGACCAGGGCCTGCAGCCCCGGCAGCCGGGTGCGCCGGCGCAGGTCGTCGACGACCGCCGTCAGCATCGGGTTGCCCGCGAAGGCGGTCAGCGCCAGGTGGAACCGCCGGTCCGCGTCCAGGTAGGCCGCCAGGTCGCCCGCAGCCGCCTCGCGCGCCACCTCGTCGGCCAGCGCGCGCGCCGCGGCCAGGTCGGGGGCGGGCCGGCGCTCGGCGACGGCACGCATGGCGGCGGGCTCCAGCAGGTCCCGCACCGCGGCGACGTGATCGGCGTGGGCCGGGTCGACGGGGGTCACCACGAACCCCCGGTTGCGCGCCGCGGTCACGAAGCCCCGCCGCTCCAGCTCGAGCACCGCCTCGCGCACCGGCGTCGCCGAGACCGCGTACTCGGCGGCCAGGGTCGGCACGGACAGCAGCGCGCCGGGCGGGATCACCCCCGCCGCGATGCGGCTGCCCAGATCGTGCTCGACCCGCGCGCGGATCGTGCCGCCCTCGTCCATGCCGCTCCCCGTTCCGCGCCCATTGAACCGCAGCGGACGGCGGAGGCGCTTCCCAGCGCTGCGCGCCTACCGTCCGATCGCGCCCCCTGGCGCCACGCGATCCGGGCGCGAGCCCGGCGGAGGAGGAGCCGTGCACCACGCAGACGACATCGACGGCGCGCTCGGCGGGGGAGGGGCCGGCGGCGCGGGCCTGTCGGTCCTGTTCCTCGGGGGCACCGGGATCATCAGCACCGCCAGCGCCCGCCTGGCCGCCGCCCGCGGCCACCGCGTCACCGTGCTGACCCGCGGGCGGCCCTCCTGGCGCACCCTGCCCGACGGCGTGGAGCGCCTCGTCGCCGACCAGGACGACCCCGCCTCGGTGGACGCGGCGCTGGGGGACCGGCGCTTCGACGTCGTCGCCCAGTTCCTGGCCTTCACCCCGCAGCGGGTGCAGCAGGACGTGCAGCGGTGGGCCGGCCGGTGCGAGCGGTACGTCTTCATCTCCAGCGCCTCCGCCTACCAGAAGCCGCCCGCGCTGCTGC
>JAKONM010000249.1 GCA_022701925.1 Microbacteriaceae bacterium | reverse complement strand
GTGCGAGCAGCTCGCGCCTGACGGACCGGGCCACCAGACGGTTCGTCCCGGCCCCCTGCAAGTCGCGCGGCGAGCGGCCCACCAACTCGTCGAGAGCGTAGCCGCTCATGGCGGTGAAGGCGGCGTTCGCCCACTGGATCGTCGGGCCCGGACGACCCAGGTCTGACCCGGTCAGGACGACGGCGGTGTCGAGGGGGGCGGCGAGGAGCGAGACAAGGTCGACGATCGTCATGAGTTCCGCCTGCGATCCCGGGACGGCGAGATTTCCAGGTAGGATTTCCGAATTAAAAAGTTGTTAATCATCGCTCGACAAGTCGTCGTCCGGAAAAGCAGCATAAGTTAGCCGAATTCATACCCCGTTAAAGAACGCGCCCGCAGGTTGCGTCCCAATCGAGCGGTCCCCAGGGTCGCTGGTCGGGAATGCGTCGCATGTTCGATGTCCGAGAGAACCAGGATTCCAGCCTAGCTCCACCCGAGAAGTCCGGGTCGGATTGGACGCGGCAGGTGGTCGAGAACACCCCGACGGTCGCCGGACTGTACATGCTGGCGAATGCCCAGGAATACCCGTGCGAGGCGCGGTGCCTGACCGGTGACGGCGCGGAGATCGTAGCCGCCAAACCCGGTGGGCAGGGCGAGTGGATCATCCTCTATCTCGACAACATCGGCATCGTCATCGGCCGCATCGAGCGGCTGACCGACGAAGGCTTCGCCGTCAGCCTTCACGTCACGAGCGAACGGCGCGCCCGGATCCGGGCCCGCATTGAATGGCACGCCTTCGCCGCATCCGAACGGACCGAGCAACGGGGGGCGCCCCGCGTGGTCCCGCTGCAGACGGAGGTCGAGGTGCTCCTCGCCTCCGGCCTCAGCGCGCCGGGCACCATCGTCGACCTGTCGCTGTCGGGGGCCGCCGTGCGTTCGCCGGCCGTCAGGCAGGTCGCGCTCGGTCAGGGGGTGTGGCTGGGCAGGACCGCCGGCACGGTCGTGCGGCGCTTCGAGGACGGTTTCGCCGTGCAGTTCCGACGGCCGTTCACGAGCAAGCAGTTCGTTCCGGAGATCAGGCTCTAGCGCATCGGCCCGAACGGCGGATGCCGGCTTTCGCAGCGCGCCGATGCGGCGCGCCACCCCGGAGCATCGGCCCGGATGCGATGCCGGGGACGATGCTCCGGGGCGCAATCGACAGGACAAGGACGTGGAGTCGTGTCCCGACCCGCCGTGGTCGGGCGCGTCCCCGGCCGTGGGGAGGGAGACGCACGCGTGACCTGGGATCTCGGGGCGGCCGAAGAGGCCGCGGACTTCGTCGGTCTGCAGCGGCAGACGCGCTCGGCCGGCGCGCACGATGCCGATCTGCGCCACCTCGTCGAGCGCATCGCGTCGTCCGTCGGGGGAGGCCTCGCGCAGGTCAGGCTGATCGACGGGCCTCATCTGTTCGTCGCCTACGGGACCCTGCTGGAGGGGGTCTCCGTGCCGCGCCGGGGCTCGTTCTGCGCGAGCGTCGTCGACGAGGGCACGGAACTCGTGGTGCTCGACGCGGCCGAGCACCCGGATTTCCGGGAGGATCTGCAACACGTCGGGCGGCCGGGGTGGCGCTTCTACGCGGGCGTGCCCCTGCGCGCCGCCTCCGGTCGGGTGATCGGCGCCCTGTGCGTCGCCGATACCGAGCCGCGGGCGGCCTTCCCCGATGCCGACGTCACGCGGTTGCGAGAGGGGGCGGCGCTCATCGGCGCCAAGTTCGAGAACCAGCGGCTCGACGCGGCCCACCGCGTCAGCCGGGTCCGTTTCGAGTCGATCGCCGCATCCTCGCCCGACAGCATCGTCTGCCTCGACGAGGGCGGGCGGATCCTGTTCTGGAACCCCGCCGCCGAGCGGCTCCTCGGACGCGGGGGCGACGACCTCCTCAGGCTGGATTTCCGGGTCGTCATCCCCGGTCCGTTCGGGGGGAGCGAGGGCGACGGCTGGACGGACGCCGAACCGGGCAGTCTGCGCGCGCGCGTCGGCCCGACCGCCGAGTGGCGCCTGCGCCGGGGGGACGGGAGCGAGATCGACGTCGAGGTCTCGCGCTCCAGCTGGAGCGAGGCCGGCCGCCCGCGCTCGGGCCTCATCCTGCGCGACATCAGCGAGCGCCGCGCCCACCAGGCGGACATGTTCCGCCTGGCGCACTTCGATGCCCTGACCGACCTGCCGAACCGCGCGCTGCTGACGAGCCGGATCGCGCGCTCCGGGGAGGACGGCGGTGCGGGGGCGGTCCTCATGCTGGACCTCGACCACTTCAAGGAGGTCAACGACACGCGGGGCCACTCGGTCGGCGACACCCTGCTGCGCCTCGTGGCCGGGCGGCTCGGGGCCTGCATCAGGCCGTACGACACGGCCGCCCGCCTCGGGGGAGACGAGTTCGCCGTCTGGCTCGACCGCGTCGCGGACCCTGCGGACGTCGGCGCCGCCGCGGAGCGGATCATCGAAACCCTGTCGGAGCCCTACACGATCGACGACCAGACGGTCGTGGTGGGGGTCAGCGTCGGGATCGCGCTGACGCCCGAGCATGGCCGCGACGCGGAAGAGTTGCTCGCCCACGCCGACATGGCCCTGTACCGGGCCAAGGCCGAGGGTCGGCACCTCCATCGGGTGTTCACGCCCGAGCTGCGCGACACCGTCCTGCGCCGACGCTCCTTGAGCGCCGAGCTGCGCGGCGCGGTCGAGCGCGGAGAGTTCGAGCTGTTCTATCAGCCCCAGGTCAGGCTCTCGGACGGCGGCCTGACCGGCGCGGAGGCGCTGATCCGCTGGCGTCACCCCGAGCGCGGCCTCGTCGCGCCGGGTGAGTTCCTCTCCGTGCTGGAGAGCGGGCGCCACGCCGCCGCCGTCGGCGATTGGGTGCTGCGGACGGCCTGCGTCCAGGCGGCGGCGTGGCGGTCCGAGGTGCGCACACCGTTCCGTATCGGGGTCAACCTCTTCGCCGCCCAGTTCCGGCGGGGCGACCTCGTCGCCAGGGTGCGCGAGACCCTGGCGGACACCCGGCTGCCGCCGGAGGCGCTCGAACTCGAGATCACCGAGAACATCGTGCTGTCCGACGACGCCCATGTGCTGGGCGCCCTGCGGGCCCTGCGGGAGGACGGGATACAGATCGCCTTCGACGATTACGGCACGGGCTACGCCTCGCTCAGCCTGCTCAAGCGTTTTCCCCTGACCCGGCTGAAGATCGACCGCTCGTTCGTGGGGGGCATGGAGGGCTCGCAGCAGGACGCGACGATCGTGCGCGCGATCCTGCAGCTCGGCCACGGGTTCAAGCTCGACGTCATCGCCGAGGGGATCGAGACCGAGGCGCAGCACGCGCGCCTGAAAGGGAAAGGGTGCCGGGAGGGGCAGGGCTACCTGTTCGGGAAACCGATGCCCGCCGCCGAGTTCACGGCCCGCCATCTCGGGGCCCCGGGCGGGTCGTCCGGGGATCTGGAGGCCGCCTGACGGTCCGCGGGCGGCCGGTCGCGCGGCAGGGGTTCCACGACCCGTCGCCCCGGTCTGGTTTTCGCCAAAACCCCGTCGTAGAGGAAGCGCCACACCGCATCCGACGGCTCGGGACGCATCCGGCCGTGCCCACGAGGACGA
>JAKONM010000233.1 GCA_022701925.1 Microbacteriaceae bacterium | reverse complement strand
TGGAGAGCGACGCGAAGTAGGCGTTCTGCTCCCGCTCCGCCCGCTTGCGCAGCCGCATGGCGCGCCGGTCGAGCGCGACGCCCGACACGGGCTGGCCCTCGTGCTCCGCGGCGGCGACGAACAGCTGCTCGAAGACCGGCATGGCACCGCGGGCCAGGGTGCCGATGGCGTCGGGCGCGGTGGGCACCTGCCGCCAGCCGAGCACCTGCAGCCGCTCCTCCGCGGCGATGGCCGCGACGGCCGCCTTCAGCACGTTGCGCTCCCGCGCGTCGGTGGGCAGGAAGCCGAGGCCGACCGCGTACTCGCCCGCCGAGGGCAGGGCGAAGGGCGCCACCGCGGCGAAGAACTCGTGCGGCACCTGCGTGACGATGCCCGCGCCGTCGCCGGTGCCCGCGTCGGAGCCGACCGCTCCGCGGTGCTCCAGGTTGCGCAGGGCGTCGAGCGCGTGCTCGATGATGTCGTGCCCGGCGGTGCCGCGCAGCGTCGCGACCATGGCGAGGCCGCACGCGTCCTTCTCGTCCGCGGGGTCGTAGAGGCCGGTGGCGGACGGGACGGTGCTGAAGGGCAGTGCGGGGGCGGTGCGGGGTGCGGTGTCGACCAAAGCGTCCTCCTGCGGACCGACGGGGGAAGAACGGGTGCTCGGGACGCCGTCGGCCCGGAGGGAGGTGGAGCCAGCGGGACGTCGCCTGCGGCTCAGCGTCTGCTGGAGGCTCCGCTTGTGGCGGCTGCCTCGTCCACGGGCGGCTCGCCCTCGAAGTCGGCCGCCGTGTAGCGCGATACTACCGGCGCATCGGACACCCACTGGCGCCCCGGCAGGTAGACGGACTGCTCCGCACCGCGGTGCCGGCGGCGGGACCAGACGATGATCAGCACGCCCAGCAGGACCGCGCCGAAGGCCGCCCACACGTTCACCCTGAGGCCCGCGATCACGGTCGTCGGGTCGATGCGGATCGACTCGAACACCGACCGGCCGAGGCCGTACCAGATCAGGTAGACGCCGAGCGCGCGGCCCCAGCGCAGCGCGACCTTCCGCTCGATCGCCAGGATCACCAGGGCGCCGGCGGTGTTCCACACCAGCTCGTAGAGGAACATCGGGTGGAAGAGCGTGCCGGGCTGCAGGCCGACCGGGAAGGCGGGGTTGCTGCTCGGGACCTCGAGCCCCCAGGGCAACGTGGTCGGGATGCCGAACAGCTCGACGTTGAACCAGTTGCCGATGCGGCCGATCGCCTGGGCCAGCAGCAGGCCCGGCGCGACGGCGTCGGCGAAGGACAGGAAGCGCACGCCCGTCCAGCGGCTCGCGAGGACGACGCCGACCGCACCGCCCAGGATCGAGCCGAAGATGGCGTTGCCGCCCTCCCAGATCGCGAACGGCTTCCACCACTCGATGCCCGGGCCGAAGTAGTCGGGCACGTGGGTGAGGACGTGCCAGGCGCGCGCCCCCACCAGCGCGAGCGGGACCGCGACGATCGCGAAGTCGACGACGACGCCGGGCTGCGCGCCGCGGGCCGTGAGCCGTCGCGAGGTGATGATCGTCGCGACGACGATGCCGGCCAGGATGCACAACGCGTAGGCGTGGATCGTGAACGGGCCCAGCTGGATGCGCGACCACTCCACGGGCGGGCTCGGGATGCTGGCCAGGATCACGGCGACGAATCTAGTGCGCGGGCCGCGACCCGGCCGCATCGCGGGGCCGGGCCGCAGCGGGCGGGGGTGCGGAGCCGGCCTCCTCGCGAGGCGTCAGCGCCCGCCCTTGCCGGTCGCGAGCTCGTCGGCGGCGTCGGCCAGGGCCGGCAGGCCGTCGCCGAGCGCCGCGACGAGCCGGCTGCCCACGATCGCGCCGTCGGCGTAGGCCAGCACGTCGGCCACCTGGGCCCCCGTCGAGATGCCGAGGCCGACGGCCAGCGGGCCGTCGGTGACGCCGCGCAGGCGCTCGACCAGCGTGCGAGCCGCGTCGTCGACGTCGGTGCGGGCGCCCGTGATGCCCATCGTCGACACCACGTAGGTGAAGCCCCGCGACAGCCCCGAGGCCCGCTCGATGCGCCGGTCGCTGGAGGTCGGGGCGGCCAGGAACACGCGGTCGAGGCCCGCCCGGTCGCTCGCCGCCAGCCACTCGGCCGCCTCGTCGGGCACGAGGTCGGGGGTGATGAGGCCGGCGCCGCCCGCGGCCCGGTAGTCGTCGGCGAACCGCTGCACGCCGTAGGCGACGACGGGGTTGTAGTAGGTCATCGTCAGCACCGGCACGTCGCTGGCGGCGGCGGAGATCTCGCGCACCGCCTCGAACACGTGGCGCAGGCGGAAGCCGTTCGCCAGGGCCTGCACCGTCGCGGCCTGGATCGTGGGCCCGTCCATGACCGGGTCGGAGTAGGGCAGCCCCAGCTCGAGCACGTCGACGCCGTGGCGCGTCAGCGTGACGGCCGCCTCGATGCTCGTCGCCAGGTCCGGGTAGCCGATCGGCAGGTAGCCGACCAGGGCGCCGGCGCCGCGCTCGTTCGCCGCTCGGATGGCGTCGGCGGTCGGGGAGGCGGTCACTCCTGCACCGCGTCCCGGTCGACCAGGTCGAACCAGCGGGCGACGGTGGTGGTGTCCTTGTCGCCGCGGCCGGACAGGTTGATCAGCAGCGTCGCCGACGGACCGAGCTCGCGGCCGAGGTCGAGCGCGCCGGCCAGCGCGTGCGCGCTCTCGATGGCCGGGATGATGCCCTCCGTGCGGCTCAGCAGCCGCAGCGCGTCCATCGCCGCCGAATCCGTGACCGGGCGGTAGGTCGCGCGGCCGCTGTCCGAGAGGAACGAGTGCTCGGGCCCGACGCCCGGGTAGTCGAGCCCCGCGGACACGGAGTGGGACTCCTTGGTCTGCCCGTCCTCGTCCTGCAGCACGTAGCTGCGGGCGCCGTGCAGCACGCCGGCGGTCCCCGTGGTGATCGTGGCGGCGGTGCGGGGCGTGTCCGCGCCGTCGCCGCCGGCCTCGAAGCCGTAGAGCGCGACGTCCGGGTCGTCGAGGAAGGCGGTGAAGATGCCGATCGCGTTCGAGCCCCCGCCGACGCAGGCCAGCACGGCGTCGGGCAGTGCGCCGGTGCGCTCCAGCATCTGTACGCGGGCCTCGTCGCCGATGATGCGCTGCAGGTCGCGGACCATCGCGGGGAACGGGTGCGGGCCGGCGGCGGTGCCGAACACGTAGTTCGTCGTGCCGACGTTGGTCACCCAGTCGCGCATCGCCTCGTTGATCGCGTCCTTGAGCGTGCGGGAGCCGGCCGTGACGGGCACCACCTCGGCGCCGAGCAGGCGCATCCGCGCCACGTTGAGGGCCTGCCGCTCGGTGTCGACCTC
>JAKONM010000184.1 GCA_022701925.1 Microbacteriaceae bacterium | reverse complement strand
GTGCGCAAGGACGGGCTCTGGCACGTGGGCGGTCGCTATCTCGACGCCCAGGGCGGCGGCTGCTCGGTGCCGCCCGTGGTGGCCAAGACCGTGGATTGGACCAACGTCGGCCAGATCCGCGCCCGCGTCTGGCGCGAGGCCGAGGGCAGCTTGCGCCTGCGGCTCCGCCTGCTCCACCCGATGGACAACGGCATGATCGCCAACATCCCCCTGTTCATCGTCGAGACGCTGAGCGTCGCCGACGCGGCGGGCGCGCCCCTCGCGACGCTGACTTTGAGCGAGGCCATCGCCGACGATCCCACCCTGACGCTGCTGCCCGACGTCCCGAAGGAGGGCGCGGTGCTCAAGGTCTCGGGCCGCGACAACAACGGCGGCGTCTTCGCCGCCTCCGTGCCGATCCCGGCCGCGACGGCTTCGCGCGTGCGGGAGGGCCGGCTGTGAGCCCGTTCGAGAGGATCAGCCCGATGGCGCCCAGCCGCCGCACCTGCCTCGCCCTGGGGCTCGCCGCCGCCGCGTCGCCCTGGCTGCCGCCTTCGGCCCAGGCCAAGGTGCTGCGCTACACCCTGGAGCCGGTCCCGATCGCCCCCGGCGTCTGGACGATCTACGGCGTCAACGAGCCGATCACCTCAAGGAACGGCGGCGCCATCGCCAACATCACCGTGCTCGACACGGCGGACGGCACGGTCCTGGTCGATGCCGGCCCCTCGCACCGCTACGGCGAGGCGCTCAAGGCCGCGGCCGAGATGCTCACGGGCAAGCCCGTGGTGCGCGTCTACCTGACCCACTACCACACCGACCACGTGCTCGGCGCCACCGCCTTCGACAGCGGGGTCGTCGCGGCCGGTAAGGATTTGACCGAGGATCTCAAGCGCTTCGGCAACGAGCTGACCACCGGCATGTACCACGTCGCCGGCGACTGGATGCGCGGCACCGGCATCCCGGAGCCGGGACGGATCGTGGCCGACGGGGTCGAGAGCGTCGGCGCGCGCCGCTTCCGCACGATCCGCCTGTCGGGCCACACCCGCGAGGATCTCTGCCTGTTCGAGGAAAGCTCCGGCCTGCTGTTTCCCGGGGACCTCGTCTTCCTCGACCGGGCCGCGACCACGCCGGACGCCAAGCTGCCGACGTGGCGTGAGTCGCTCGCCAAGCTCTCCGAGATCGACCACCGGCTCATGGTCCCCGGCCACGGCCCGGTCGAGGCGGGCCTGCGCGGCATCGATCAGACCCGCCGCTGGCTCGACACGGTCGAGGGCCGGATCGGCGACGGCTTCGAGCAGGGCCTCGACATCACCGAGATGATGGCGATGCCGCTGCCCGACTGGACCCAGAGCATCGCGGTGGCGCGCTACGAGTACGCCCGCTCGGTGATGCACCTGATGCCCGCCCTGGATGGGGAGCGACTGCCCGTCCAGGGCGCGTGACGCGGTTCCCTCGTTCAGCGCGGGCCGCCGCCCCGTCGTATCGCGATCTCCTAGCCCTGGTTGTCGAGGGCGCCCGACGGTTCGGTCGACTCGTTCGGGAGCGGGTTCATGCCCGCGTCGGCCTGAAGGTCTCGGGCCGGTTCGCGCCCGCTCCGCCGGCCGCGTTCTTCATCGCCAGAGCGCGGCGGGCGCCGGACACGGTCCGGCCGCGGGCGTCGGCGGCACTCCCTCTCCCGGCTGACGCATTTGACCGCCACGGCGGGCAAGGCCGCCTTCTCGCGGGTGCCCGCGTTGTTCGTGGCGGGACGGTTGCCCGACGGAGCGGCCTCGGCGCGAACCTCGCGGCGCTGGCGCCGGGCGACGTCGCGGGCGCGGTCGCGCAGCAGGCGGATCAGCTCACCGGGGCCGGCATCGTCCTCCGCATCCAGGCCGGGCCGGAGCGACCGGGCGACCAGCTCGGTCTCGCCGGATTCGAGCGGACGGGCCTCGCGGCGACGCGATACGGACCTAGTTTCCCCCTCGGGCGTGACGACGCCTGCCAACGGGTGTGCTCAAGAATGGTGTCCGCTCTTCCCGCTCGGGGTGCGATCCCGTACGCGGGAGGCAAACCGGCGGGATGACGGTCGCCGGATAATTGTGGATCGACTTTTTTGCCGGCTCTGCCGGAATCGTCGCGACCGGAAGGTGGGCCGGCGCGTTGCGCCCGTGCGCGAGGAGGAGACGCCGCAATGAAGACAGTTTGCACGATGGCCCTGGCCGGACTCGGCCTGCTCAGTCTGGCCGGCGCCGCCACGGCGCAACGCTACGACGACTATGATCGCGACCGTTACGACCGGCGCGGGGACCGTTACGACCGCCGCGGCGACCGGGACGACGACCGCTACGGAGACCGTGACGGGTACGGGGATCGCGTCGGCCGGTCTCGCAACCGCGACGACGACGGGTTCGGCAGGCGTCGCAACCGCGATACGTCGAACGACATCGGCTTCGACGCGGGCGAGTACCTGCGCTGCAACCCCGACGTCGCCCGTGCGGTCCGCAGCGGCCAGATGCCGTCGGCGATCGTGCATTTCCGGACGTTCGGCCGCCGCGAGGGTCGGCGCCTCAGCTGCTGAGCCTGACACCAGCAAG
>JAKONM010000179.1 GCA_022701925.1 Microbacteriaceae bacterium | reverse complement strand
TGCGCCGCATCGTCCGCGAGAACCTCAGCCGCACCGAGCGCGCCCTGGCCGCCCGGACCCGCGACGGCGCCTGACCGCCTCCGTCACCGGGCCGCAGGACGACGGAGGCCGTGAGGGGCGACGGACCCAGTCGCGGTGCTGAGGGCCTCGGGATGCACGGACTCCGTCGATCGGCAGGCGGAGCACGGCTACCCGCCGTCGAGGATCGTCAGGGTCCAGGAGATGTCGCCGTGCGGGATCGCGGTCCAGGTCAGCCGCTTCCCTGCCAGGTCGTCCTGCCCGCCGAAACCGGCGCTCATGCGGCCCTCCTGCTCGCACGCGTCACCGCGCCCGCTGGAGCTCCCGTCGCCGGTCTGCACCTCGAGCCAACCGGTGCCGCGGCAGGTGATGTCGAGGACGACCCCTGACGTGCGCCGGACGTACTGGCCCGTGGCCGTGCCGCCGACGCCCCGGGCCCGCACCAGCACGGGCTCCCGGCCGTCCTCCGCCGGGTAGGGCAGCAGCGCGTTCGCCGGGGAGTCCTGCGCCCGGTCGGGCGCCGGCACGACGAGCAGCCGCCAGTCGGTCGGGCTCACCGAGACCACCTGCGCCGAGACGGTGCGACTCCTCGGCGTGAAGTCGAACCAGTGCGCGACCGAATTCATGCAGCCCAGCACCTGATGGCCGTCGATCCGCACCCGCGTCGCGGCGGAGGAGGGCTGGCAGACCAGGAACACCCGCAGCCGCTGAACCCCGTCGGGCACGGTCGCGGTGCGGACGGAGCCGGTCCGCGTACCGCTCGCCTGCAGCAGCGGGCCGGTGTCGCCGACCAGCGCATCGGGCGTGCGCCGGTCGCGCACCGCGGTCAGCGGGTCGATGACGGCTCCGTCGGCGACCGTCGGCCCCGGCGTCTCGATGGCGAGCAGCGCATAGGCGGCGCTCCTCGGCAGGCGGATGCGCAGGCTGTGCTCGCCGGGGCGGATGTCGACGCCGAAGGAGCCTCCGGTCTCGCGGTCGCAGGTCCCGCTCGAGAAGCCGCCGCCGTCGAGCCCGGTGCTGTACCGGTGGGACGGCGAGCAGGCGACGAACACGGTCATGGCGCTCACGCCGGGCGGCACGGTGAAGTCGTGCACGCCGGAGCCGGTGCCGCGCACGTGCAGCAGCACGTTCACGGCGCGGGCGACGTACGCGTCCGCGTCCGGGGTCGTCACCGAGACCAGCGGATCGACGACCGCGCTGCCCGGTCCGGCCGGCTGCGCCGTCGGCGCGACCGCCCGCAGCACCCCGACGGTGGCGAGCAGCAGCACCAGCGCGGTCGCCGCGGTGATCCACACCTGCGGGCGGCGCAGGCGGGCGAAGGGGCGCGCCTGCTGCGCGGACGCGCGGTCGGCGCGGGCCTCCAGCTCGTTCCGCAGGGCGGCGGAGAACACGGGGTCGAAGTCGCGGGCGTTCATCGGGCGTCTCCCTCCTGGAGCACGGGCAGCGGGTCGAGGTCGGTCAGCCGCGTGCGCAGCCGCTTGCGGGCGCGGTGCAGTCGCACGCGCGCGGCACCCGGGGAGAGGCCCACGACCTGCGCGGCCTCCGCGGGGGAGCAGCCCTCCAGCGCGACCAGGGTCAGCAGCGCGGCGTCCTGCTCGCCGAGCGCCCGCACCGCGTGCAGCAGCTCGTCGCGGGCGATGCGCTGCTCGGCGGTCTCGGCCGCGTCGACCAGGTCGCGGTCGCGGGGCAGCCGGTCGATCGCAGCGCGGTGCCGGCGCAGCCCGCGGCCGGTGTTGCGGGCCAGGTTCGTCGCGGTCGCCAGGCACCAGGGCAGCACCGACCCGTCCACCACGGGCACTCCGTCGCGCCTGCGCCACAGCTCCAGGAAGACCCCGGCGACCACGTCCTCCGCGTCGTGCGCGCCGGGCACCAGCCGCAGCACGTGCCGGAACACGCGGTCGCGGTGCGCGTCGAAGAGCGCCGCGAACGCGCGGCCGTCCCCCGACCGGGCGCGCGCCCACTGCGCGGTCTCATCGGAGGCGGTCGTCATCACGCCCCGACATGTCCGCAGCCGCCGCGAGCGTTACACGTCGCGACCGACCGGGTCATCACTCCGGCTGCCGGTCGACGGAGTCCCCTGGCGGACGACGAGGGCGCCGCCGGACGACGGAGCCCGCCGCCGAACGACGCAGGAGCTGCCGAACGACGGAACCGGTGCGGAGCGACGGAGCCGGACCCGGCTCCGTCCCCTGCGGATGCACCGACTCCGTCGTTCGTCAGGCGGGCAGGCGGTCAGGCGAGGCGGTCGCGGATCGCCTCGCCGAGATCGGTGCCGCTCCGCCAGGCGGCCTCCACCTTGCTCTTCTGCGCCCAGCCGTCGCTGCACAGGCCGATGCCGCCGACGCCGAGGTGGAACGTCGCCTCCCGGCCGCCGGTCGGCTTGGCGTAGGTCCAGCGCTGCACGTGCGACCAGACCGGCTCGCCGCTCGCGCCGAGCACCGACCGCAGCGCGCGCAGCAGGTCGGGCAGCGCGGCCTGCGGGTCGTCCAGGTGCTGCGCCGCGAACTCCGGGGTCGAGTGCGCGACCAGCACGGGCGCGCCGTCGCCGCGGCTGCGGCCGTCGTCCGCGATCCAGCCGATCTCCGGCACGTTCGAGACGAACGCCCCGTCGAACTCGGGCCAGGTGCGCTCGGGGAAGGCCACGATCAGCGAGAGCGCCGCGTCGTAGGGCTGGTCGGCGAGCGCCGCCACGTCGGCGTGGTGGTCGGCGAGCAGCCGGGCGGCCTGCGGGCCCGGCATCGCCAGCACGACGACCTTCGGCGTCTCGCCGTCGACCAGCCGGTGCACGCCCAGGGGCCCGACCTCCGCGCCCGTGCGCAGCTCGATCCCGTCGGCCAGGTCCTCCACCAGCGTGCGCAGCCCGCCCGTGGAGGCGTACCGCATCGGTCCGGTCTTCGTCTCCCGCAGCCCGAAGGGGCCCGCGGTGTGGAAGGTGTCGGTCCACTCACGGGCCAGGCCGCGCGCCAGCCAGCCGTCGACCACGGCGCGGAAGCCGTCGTCCGAGGCCGTGAAGTAGGGCGCGCCCGTGTCGGCGGGGTGCACCCCCTGCGGCAGGTCGCGCAGCGTGCGGGTGGACATCCGCCCGCCCGCCCGGTGCCCGCGGTCGAGCATCCGCACCGAGATCCCCGCATCGGCGCACACCCGCGCGCAGGCCGCCCCGGAGATACCGCCGCCGATCACCACCACGTCGCTCATGCCGATGTCCTCGCGTTGTAGACGGTCTTGCCGGGGGTGTCGCGGTACCGCTCGAACACGGCCACCGCCTCGTCGCGCAGCACGCCGATGCGCACCGCGATGCCGCGGGCCTCCAGCTGCTGCGCCCAGTCGTCGCGCATCGGGCCCTCGTCGAAGCCGGTCAGCGCCTCCACCTCGTCGCCCTCGCCGGCGATCACCAGGCCGCGCACCCCGGACCACAGGGTCGCGCCGTAGCACATGGCGCACGGCCGCCAGTTGACCCACAGCTGCAGCGGGTCGTCCAGCGCGCCCAGGTCCCACGTGCCGAGCCGGGCCTGCGTCACCGACAGGGCCACCACCTCCGCGTGCATCGAGGAGAGGCCGGAGGCCAGCACCAGGTTCACCCCGGCGGCCACCACCTCGCCGCTGCCGGCGCGCACGGTCAGCGCCGCGAACGGGCCGCCGCTGCCCTCGGCGACGTTGCGCTCCGCCAGACGGTTCAGCAGCCGCATGCGGCCCTCGTCGCCCTCCAGGCCGGGCGCCGCCGCCAGCTCCTCATCGACCCACGGAGGCAGCTCGGCCCCGATCGCTCGCGTCTGCATCCCCCCATCCTGCTGTGCGCCGATCAGGAGTTCCTGGCGCGCGGGCCGAAGAGCCCCTGAACGGCGGAGGACGCGGTCAGCGGGCCCGCATGCCGTTGCGCGCGCAGAGCGTCGTCGGGCGGGCGTCGGCGGGGAACACGTGCAGCACGCCGTCCGTCGCCTCGCACAGCACGGCGGGGCCGCGCAGGGAGGGGGAGGCGGAACCGGCGGACGCCGCGCGCGGCGACGAGGAGGGCGAGCCCGAGGGGGCGACCCCGGAGCCCTGGTCGGTCGAGCCGGAGCCGGAGCCGGAGCCGGCGTCGGAGCCTCCGTCGGCGCTCGACGCAGACGGCACCCGGCCGGTCGCGGACTGGAACTCGACCGCGTCCGCGCCGCAGGCCGCGATCAGCCGCCGGTCGTCTGCGCCAGCGGGGACCTGACTCCGCCTGCTCGCGGAGTCACGGGCGCTGGAGTCGTGGCAGACGACCTGCACTGCCGCCCGGGCACTGGCCGCGGTACCGCCCGCCGCGGCCGAGCCGCCGCTCGCCCCCGAGCTGAGCCCCAGCGGCACGAGCAGCGCGAACCCGCCGCCGATCAGGGCGACCGCCGCCGCGCTGCCGACGACGCGGTGCGCGACCGTGCGGCGCAGGTCGATGCGCCGCTGCACCCCGCGCTCGATGCGCCGCAGCTGGTCGTCGGTGGGCAGGCCGTCGCTCATCGGTCGCCCTCCAGGTCGCGGCGCAGGCGGGCGCGGGCTCGGCTCAGCCGGTTGCGCACCGCGTGCTCGGTGAGCCCCAGCCTCGCCGCGGCCTCCGCGTACGTGACGTCCTCGGCCAGGCACAGCCGCGCCACCTGCGCGTCCAGGGGCGGCAGGGCGTCGAAGGCCCGGCGCAGCAGGTCGGCGACGGCGCCGTCCTCCTCGAAGGCGGCGGGCGGCGCCGGCAGCGCCTCCGCCTCGTGGATCGAGCGCCGGATGCGGGCCCGCCTCCGGTTCGCCGCCAGGTGCTTCACGGTGACGATCAGCCACGGCAGCGCCGAGTCGCCGACCAGGCGCACCTGCCGGCGCTTGCGCCACAGCAGCACGAAGGCGTCCTGCGCGACCTCCTCCGCGTCGGCGGCGGACTCCAGCCGGCGGTACGCGACCGCGTAGAGCGGGCCGGAGTGGCGGTGCACGACCTCCGCGAAGGCGGCCTGGGCGCCCGAGCCGGCGCGCTGCAGCAGCTCGGCGTCGGTCGGCTGCTCCACACCCGCCTCCTGCCCGCGACCGCGCCGCCCGGCGGCATCCTGCCAGCGCGGGGCCGTCGCGGGCAGGAGCGCGTTCACGCGGAGGTGGGCCGGTGGCGGCGCCGCAGCCCGCGGCGCACCGCGACCGCGGCACCGCCGAGCAGCGCCAGCACGGCCAGCCAGGGCAGGGCGAGGCCGAAGCCGATCGCGGCGGCGCCCGCGAAGGCCGCCAGCGCGGCCGCGCCCGTGGCGACGGCGGCCGGGAAGTCTCCGGGTCCCGTCTTCTTCGGCGCGGCCGCGGGCGTGACGACCGCGACGGTGAGGGTCGCGGAGGCCACCTGGTCCGTCAGGGCGCTCTGCTGGGCGAGCAGCTGCTCCAGGCTCGTCTGCCGCGTCGTCAGCGCGCCCTCGATCTCCACCAGCGCCGCCGAGGAGTCCGCCTGCCGCAGCAGCCCCTGCAGCCGGGCGATGGAGGTGCGCAG
>JAKONM010000171.1 GCA_022701925.1 Microbacteriaceae bacterium | reverse complement strand
CGACCTCGCGGGCGTCGGCGTCGACCCCACGGCGGACGGCGTCAGCGCAGCCTCGCTGTGGCACGGCCGCGACCCCGCCGACTGGCAGCAGGGCATCCTGATCGAGCACCACCACCGCCAGGGGGTGCCGAGCGACCCGGACCTGCAGAACGCCCGGGGCGCGGACCCGCCGGGCTACGCGGCGGTGCGCACGGCGGACGCGCTCTACGCGCGCTATGAGGACGGGGAGCAGGAGTACTACGACCTGTCGACGGACCCCGTCGAGCTGCACAACCGTGCCGCCGACGGCGTGCCGCCGCGCCTGGTGCGCATGCTGAACGCGCTGCAGACGTGCAGCGGCAGCATCGAGTGCCAGGCCGCCGCACGCACCTCCTGATCGGCGCCGCGCCCCGCTGCCTGGGAGTCGGGCGCACCGCTCAGGTGCGCCAGCCAGGATCGGCTGAGCCACCGCACGGTGCGGGGCATGGAGGAGGTGCCGCGTGCTGCGCGCGATCTACGTGAGGACCCTGAAGGACGGCGTCTCGGACGACGACTACATCGCCGCCTGGATGCCCGAGGGCGTCGCGCGGGAGGACTACCCGGCGAAGGTGACGATCTCCCACTCGACGGTGAACGAGCGCGAGACGGTGACCGTGTTCGAGTTCGAGGGCGAGCCCGGGAACGTGCTGGACGAGCTGGCCGACCTGGTGCGGCCGGACTGGCGCGACCGCGTGGCCGAGGTCGTCGACGACACCGCCGTGGAGACGATCTTCACCGAGTCGTCGTCCTACGGCTCGATCGGCCGTCCCGGCAGCTGACGGCAGGGGTTCGACCGGGTCGCGGCGGCGTCGCCGCGACCCGGTCCCCCGAAGGCCGGTCGAGCGTCGCAGGGGTGCGCCCGCGATGCACGGCCGGCCTTCGCATCGCCCGTGCGGGAAGTGGACTTCCCGTGCCGATCGTGGACACTGGGGCGTCAGAGAACGGGGGCGGCCATGGGCACCTTCACGTCCGCGGCCCGCTGATGGCCGGGCGGGACGGGGCGCGCGATGCCGTCCAGGAGGAGGCCGCGGCGGTGCAGGACGAGACGGTGACCGAGGTCGCCGACCTGCTCGACCGGGCGGCCGACGACCTCGAGCACACCGGGCGACGGGGCGTCGCCCGATCGCACCGCAGCCGCGCCCGCGACCTGCGCGACGGCAGGAGCTGAGCGCCCCGCTACTTCGCCCGGATGAGGTCGTCGATCATCCGGCCCACGCCGGCGACCGCGATGGACAGGTGCCCCTGATCCGCGACCAGGTGCGGCTTCGCGCCCGGCACCTTCGCGGCCAGCCACACACCGTGGTCGTAGGGCACCATCTTGTCCAGCTCGCCCTGCCAGATGTGCACGGGCACCCGGATCTCGGACAGGTCGAAGCCCCAGGCGTCGATGAAGGCCAGGTCGTCGTCCAGCCAGCCGTCGATGCCGACGCGCAGCGCCTCGCCGAACGAGGCCGCCACGTCCTCCCCGTACTCGTCCGTGATGACCGCCCGGTCGACGCTCGGCAGCAGGGTCGAGAGGGCGTCGATGACGCCGGCCGGCGTCGTGTCGAGCAGCGCCGGACGCTGGGTGTCCAGGTAGGCGTGCAGTGCGGACTCGCCGCTGCGGGCGGATCCGAACTCCTGCAGGTTGTCGGTCCCCATGCCGGCGAAGAAGTCGAGGTCGGCCGCGTCGTGCGGCCCGACGCCGGCGATGGAGAGCGCGGCGCGCACGCCGGGCAGGCGGGCGGCGCAGGCCAGGGCGTGGGGGCCGCCGCCGGACCAGCCGGCGACGAGCGACGAGGTCGCACCGATGTGGTCGAGCACCGCGGCGGTGTCCGCGACCACGTCGACCACGCGGCGGCCCTGCTGCCGGGTGGAGGAGCCGTAGCCGGGGCGGGAGAAGGTGACGAGCCGCAGTCCGCGGCCCAGCACCTCCCGCTGCAGGAAGCGCGGCGCGGTCACGGCGCCGGGCGTGCCGTGGTGGAACACCAGGGGCAGGCCGGAGCCCGAGCCGAGCACGCTGTACTCCAGCACGCGGCCGTCGGGCAGGGTCAGCAGCTCGTTCGCCATGGGGTGGAGCATGCCAAGGAAGTCCGGACGCCCGGCGAGAGCCGCGAGGTCGGGCCAGGTCCCGCTCCTCGCCCCTTCCGGGCTCATCCTGCAGACGGAGGTCCCCGCCCGGCAGGCGGAAGTTCCCGCCGCCGCCTCCTGCTGCGGGCCCGGTCGGCCTAGCGTGGCGGTGTGCTCCGCCAGCTGACCCCGACCGAGCGGATCGTCGACGTGCTGATCGCGGCCGGGTACGCGCTGGTGTTCATCGCGGTGCCGCTGCTGTCGAACGGCGCCGAGATCGTGCTGCTGGCCGTCGCGGCCTGCTTCGCCGCGGGGCTCGCCCTGCGGCGCTGGTCGCCGCCGGTCGCGCTGGCGCTGGCGTGGGCGGGCGCCCTGGTGCAGATGGTCGGGTCGCAGGACCCGAACCTGCTGGACGCCGCGATCCCGCCGATCGTCTACGCCTGCGCCGCGTACGGCACCCGCGGCACGCGCTGGGCCGCCTTCACCTCGTCGCTGATCGGCGGCGCGGTCGCGGGCGTGTTCAGCGGCCGCTACTCCTTCACCTCCCTGGCCCAGGGCTCCGCCTCCGCGGCGGCGGAGGTGCTGCGGCAGTTCCTGACCACCGGCATCCTCACGGCCGTCACGCTGCTGCTCGCCTGGACGCTGGGCCTGCTGGTCTCGACGGCGAAGCAGTCCGCCCGCAACCGGCGCGAGGCCGACGAGGCCGGGCAGCAGGCGGCCGCCGAGCAGGAGCGCACCCGCATCGCCCGCGACATGCACGACGTGGTCGCCCACTCGCTGGCGGTGGTGATCGCGCAGTCCGACGGGGCCCGGATGCTGCGGCGCACGGACCCGGAATCGGTGGACGAGGCGCTGGAGACGATCGGCGGCGTGGCTCGCGCCGCCCTGGCCGACGTGCGGGTGCTGCTGCAGCAGCTGCGCTACGAGGGCACGACGAGCGTGCAGCCGGGCCTCGGCGACCTGGACGCGCTGGTCGGTCAGTTCCGCGGGTCGGGGCTGCTGGTGGACCTGCGCCGCGACGCGGAGGTCGACGGTCTGAGCACGCCGGTGCAGCTGGCCGCCTTCCGCATCGTGCAGGAGTCGCTGACGAACGCGCTGCGGCACGGCGACCTGTCGCGGCCTGCGACCGTGGTGCTCGCCCGCACGCCGCACGGGCTCGAGGTGGAGGTGCTGAGCGCGATGGACCCGTCGAGACCGGCCCGCCCCTCCCCCGGCGGCCACGGCCTGATCGGCATGCGCGAGCGCGCCTCCGCGGTGCAGGGCGACCTGCAGGCCGGGGCCGAGGGCGGCCGGTTCCGCGTGCGGGCGTTCCTGCCCGGCGGCACCACCGCGGCGCTGCCCGTGCTGCAGCCGGCGGTCCGCTCGTGAGCGACGGCATCCGGGTCGTCCTGGTCGACGACCAGGTGATGTTCCGGCGCGGCGTCTCGATGATCGTGCGGTCGCAGCCCGACCTGCACGTGGTCGGGGAGGCGGGCGACGGCGAGGAAGCGGTGGCCGTCGTGGAGCGCGAGCGGCCCGACGTGGTGCTGATGGACGTGCGCATGCCGGTGCTGGACGGCGTGCAGGCCACCGAGCGGATCCTCGCGGCGGCCGCCCGCCGCGGCGAGCGCGGACCGCGCATCATCGTCGTCACCACCTTCGACCTCGACGCCGACGCGGCCGCCGCCATCCGCGCGGGCGCGAGCGGCTTCGTGCTGAAGGACGCCGACCCCGACTTCCTGATCGCCGCGATCCGCACGGTGCACGCCGGCACCGCCGTCGTCGCCGCCTCCGCCACCCGGGCGCTGCTGGAGCGCTTCGAGCCGGCCCGGCAGCGGCCGGCGCCGCCGGAGTTCGGCACCCTGACCGCCCGCGAGCGCGACGTGTTCGCGCACGCCGCGAAGGGGCTGTCGAACAGCGAGATCGCGCGTACCGAGTTCGTCTCGGAGGCGACGGTGAAGACGCACATCAGCAACGTGCTGACGAAGCTGAGCCTGCGCGACCGCGTGCAGCTGGTGGTCTTCGCCTACGAGAACGACCTGGTCGACCGCACCGCCTGACCCCTCGTCCCGGCGGCCGAGCGGGATCTCCCCCGCGCGGCCGAGGACGCTCGCTCCCCCGCCCGAGGCGACCGGGACCGCCCGATCCATACCGTCGGAGGCATGACCACAGCACTTCCCATCGGGCCGGTCGCCGGCCCCGCCCAGGACGGCGGGCCCGTCGTCGCGGCGGCCGCCGTCGCGAAGCAGTACGGCTCCGGCGACGGCGTCGTGCACGCCCTGCGCGGCGTCGACCTGACCGTGCGCCGCGGCGAGTTCGTCGCGATCATGGGACCGTCGGGCAGCGGCAAGAGCACGCTGATGCACCTGCTGGCGGGGCTCGACGGCCCGACCAGCGGCAGCATCCTGCTGGGCGGGCGGCAGATCGCGGGCCTGGGCGACGCGCAGCTGACCGCGCTGCGCCGCGACCGCATCGGCTTCGTGTTCCAGGCCTTCAACCTGGTGCCGACGCTCGACGTGCTGGGCAACGTGCTGCTGCCCTTCGAGCTGCGCGGCCGCGGCCCGTCCCGCGACGAGCGGGCCTTCATCGACCGCCTGCTCGACGAGCTGGGCCTGACCGACCGGCTGCACCACCGGCCGCGCGAGCTGTCCGGCGGGCAGCAGCAGCGCGTGGCCATCGCACGGGCGCTGGCGGGCCGGCCCGACCTGGTCGTCGCCGACGAGCCGACCGGCAACCTGGACTCCCGCACGGGCCGCGAGGTGCTGCGGCTGCTGGCCGGCGCCTCCTCCCGCCACGGCCGCGCCGTCGTGATGGTGACGCACGACCCGGTCGCAGCCTCCCACGCCGACCGCGTCGTCCTGCTGGCCGACGGCCGGATCGTCGCCGAGCACGGCCGCATGACCGCCGAGGCCGTCGCGACGGCGATGCTGGGGCTGGAGGACGGGCGATGAGCGCGGTCGCCACCGCGTCCCGCGAGCGCCGCCGCCGCCGCTCCGAGGACGACGGACCGGGCCACGCCTCCGGCATCGCGGTCGCGGCGCTGGCCTCGGCGTTCGGGGTCGCGCTGCTGCAGGGCACCGGGCTGATCGCCGCCGCGGTGGGGGCCGACCCGGTCACCGGCAGCAGCGGCACCGTCGCCGTGCTGCTGCGGCTGACCGGGCTCGTCTTCGTGGTGATCGCGGTCTACGCGAGCGCCGTGGTCACCACCAACACGTTCGCGGTCGTCGTGGCGGGCCGGGTGCGGATGATCGCCCTTCGGCGCCTGCTGGGGGCCACTGCCGCGGCGGAGCGCCGCGCCGTCGCCCGCGAGGGCCTGCTGGTCGGTGCCGTCGGCGCGGCGATCGGCCTGGTCGCCGGCACGGCCGCCGTCGCCGCGCTGTTCGGCGCGGGCCGGGCCCTCGGTGCGCTGGACGGCACGGCCTGGTCGCCCGCCGACCCGATCGCGCTGGTGCCCGCCGTCGGCGTGCTGCTGACCACCTGGCTGGCCGCCCGCATCGGCTCGCGGCGGGTGCTGGCGGTCACGCCGATGCAGGCGCTGGGCGGCGCGGAGGAGGCGAGCGAGGAGGAGACCCGCGCGAGCCGTGTCCGCTCCATGATCGCCCTGGTGCTGGTCGTCCTGGGCGCCGGCCTGCTCGCGGTGGGGATCGGGATCGGCTCCACCGACGCCTCGGGCCTGCTCATCGCGTTCGCCGGCGGGGTGGTCTCCTTCAACGGGATCGTCCTGGGCGCCCACCTCGTCATCCCGCGCACGCTGCGGCTGGTCGGCCGGCTGACGGGCTCGTCGCCGACCGCCCGCCTCGCCGCCGAGAACGCCGTGCGGCACCCGGTGCGCAGCACCCGCTCCACGGTCGGCCTGCTCGTGTCGGTCACCCTGGTCACCACCTTCGGGGTCGCGATCCGCACCTTCGGGGACATGATCACAGCGGCCTCGGGGGCCGACCCCCTGTACTACGCCGGCGTCGACGCCGCGCTGAACCTGGTGACCGCGGTGTTCTCCGTGCTGATCGGCTTCAGCGCCGTGATCGCGGGTGCCGGCCTCGTGCACTCCCTGTCGCTGGGCGTGCTGCAGCGCACCCGCGAGCTGGGGCTGCTGCGCGCGCTGGGCTTCACCGTCCAGGGGCTGCGGCGCATGGTGCTGGCGGAGAGCGGCCAGCTGGTGATGACCGCCGTCGTGCTGGGCCTGCTGCTCGGCACCGTCTACGGCTGGGCCGGCGCGCACGCGATGCTCGGCGCCTCGCCGGGCATGCCGGGGCTCCTCTTCATCGGCGTGCCGTGGGTGCTCGTCGCGGTGGTCGTGGCCGGAGGGCTGCTGCTCACCGCGGTCGCCTCCGTGGCGCCGTCGCGCCGGGCGACCCGGGTGTCTCCGGTGCAGGCCCTCGGCGCCGACTGACCCGCACGCCGCTCCCCGATCCCCGCTCCTCCTCCCACTCCTCCCACCACTCGAACGGAACCGTCATGCGCCGCACCCTCCTGCTGCCCACCACCGCCCTCGCCCTGCTGCTGGCCCTGGCCCTGACCGGCTGCGGCAACCCGGTCGACGCCCTGCAGAAGCGGATCAGCGGCACCGCCGACACCCGCGTCGACCTGCTGGACGCCTGGTCGACGACGCCCGCCAGCGACCCGGACTGGGTGCCGGCCGACGCCGTCGACGCCCGGTACGTCGCCGGCACGGCGGGCGCCGACGACGCGACCCCGGGCACCGTGCGGGTGACGAGCCCGAGCCGGCTGCCCGCCTCCTGCACCGCGGTGGAGCGGCGGTCGCTGGACTCGTTCGGCGAGGAGTGGGCGGTGCCGGTCGAGGACCTGCCGGAGCGCGTGCAGCGGTGCGGGAACTGGATCGTCGTGCCGACCGACGACGGCTGGTTCGGCTGGACCCCGCTCTCCCCCGCCGAGGCGGACCAGCCCTGACGGCTCGGCGGACGCCCAAGCGCCGCGACCACCATGGCGGGATGAGCGACACGAACGGCATGAGCCTGTCCTCCGACGTCCCGATCCCCGTGCAGCGCTTCATCGACGCGACGAACGCGGGCGACGCCGAGGCGCTGACGTCGGCGTTCACGCAGGACGCGTTCCTGTCCGACTGCGGCCGCGAGTTCCACGGGCACGACGGCGTCAGCGCCTGGGACCGCACGGACAACATCGGCGAGGGCTCGCACTTCGACCTGCTGGGCGTGAAGCCCGGCGACACGCCGCAGGAGGTCGTCGTCACCGTCATGGTGACCGGTGAGGGCTTCACGGGCACCAGCGACCTGGCGTTCACCCTGCGCGGCGAGTCGATCAGCCGGCTCGTCATCGCGCCGTGACCGACCCGCTCGACGCGATCGTCGTCGGGGCGGGCCTGGCCGGCCTGGCCGCGGCGACGCGGCTGGTCGACGCGGGCCGCAGCGTCCTGGTGCTGGAGGCGTCGGACGCGCCGGGCGGGCGGATGCGGTCGGACCGGGTCGACGGGTTCACGGTCGACCGGGGCTTCCAGGTGCTGAACACGGCCTACCCCGAGCTGCGGCGTCTCGGGGTGCTCGAGGCGCTGCCGATGCGGACCTTCGACAGCGGCGCCTACCTGCGGGCGGGCGACGACCTGCACCTGGTCGCGGACCCGCGGCGCGTGCCGGCCGGCGTGACCGGGCTGGTGCGGGGCCCGCTGGGCTCCCCGCTCGAGCGGGCCCGGCTGGGCGCCCTGGTGGCCGCGGCCGCCTACGCGCCCGCCGGCGTGCTGCGGCGCCGGCGCGACGAGCCCTTCCGCGACCTGCTGCAGCGGCACGGCCTGGCGGGCGCGCCGACCGAGCACTTCCTGCGCCCGTTCCTCTCGGGCGTGCTGCTGGAGGACCGGCTGACGACCTCCAGCCGCTTCGCCGTCGCGGTGCTGCGCACCTTCGTGCGCGGTGACGTCGTCGTGCCCGACGGCGGCATGGGCTCGCTGCCCGCGCTGCTCGCCGACCGGCTGGGCGACCGGGTGCGCTACGGGGCGCGGGTCGCCGCGGTGCGCCCCGGCGCCGTGGACGTGGAGGGCGGGACGACGCTGCGCGCCGGAGCCGTGGTCGTGGCGGCCGACCCGCGCACGGCGGCCGCGCTGCTCGACCTGCCGGCCCCCGCGATGCACGCGGTGACCACGACCTGGCACGCCGCCGACCGCGCCCCGGTGGACCGGCCGCTGCTGGTGCTGGACACGGAGGGCGGCCCGATCGTCAACAGCGTCGTGATGACGAACGCGGCACCGGGCTACGCCGCCGACGGCCGCGCGCTGATCGCCTCGTCGACGCTGTCCGCCGAACCCCTGCCCGACGCGGTGCTGACCCGGCACCTCGACCGGCTGTGGGGCGTGCCGACCGCCGGCTGGCAGCAGGTGGCCGTGACCCGGGTGCCCCACGCGCTGCCCGCGCTGCCGGGCGGTTCGCCGCTGCGCAGGCCCGAGCGGCTGACCGCCGGCCTGTACGTGGCCGGCGACCACCGCGCCACCCCGTCGTCGCAGGGCGCCCTGGCCAGCGGCCGCCGCGCCGCGGAGTCGGTGCTGGCGGGTCGCTGAGGCGGGCGGCGCCGCGCGGCAGACTGGGCCGCATGGGAACGCTCGAGGTGCCCCACGTCCGACACCACGCCTCCTGGCTCGTCGCCGCCGCCGAGTTCGGGGGCGCCCGCATGGACGGCTCCGGCTTGGAGGACGCGCCGGACGTCGGCGCCCTGACCGACCCGGCCGCCTTCCAGGCGCTGGTCGACCGGCTGGTCGCGGAGGCCGACGACGAGACGCCCCGTGCGCCGGGCCGGGTGCCCGCGACGGCCCTGTGGATCGTCGACCGCGGCCAGGTGGTGGGGTCGCTGCAGATCCGCCACCGCCTGACCCCCTTCCTGCTCGAGCAGGGCGGGCACATCGGCTACAGCGTGCGGCCCTCCGCCCGCCGCCGCGGCCACGCCTCCGCGGCGCTGCGCGACGCGCTGCCGATCGCGCGGAGCCTCGGGATCGAGCGGGTGCTGGTCACCTGCGACGAGGACAACGCGGGTTCGCGGGCGGTGATCGAGCGGAACGGCGGCGTGGTCGAGGACAGCCGGGCGGGCAAGCGCCGCTACTGGATCGACGTCTGACCTGCAGCCGGAGAGCGGCCGGCACGGCTCCTCCCCGCGCCCCGCTCCCTGAGCGACCGCTCGTCGCTCCCTGGACGGCCGCTCGGCGTGCCCACGGCCGCCCTGCCGGTCGGCCCCGTCCGTTCACCTGCCGGCCACGAGCGGGACGCTCGCGCGACCCCGCGTATCGACCCGGAGCACCTGGTCTTGCTTGCACCCGCTTCGGGCCAGGGCAAGGAGTTCCCATGAATCGCACTCGAGTCAGGCGCCGCATCGTCGCCATCGCCGCCGTCGGTACCGCCGCCGCGCTGATCGCCGCCGTCCCCGCCGTCGCCGCCAGCAGGCCCGGCGACAACACCTCCGCCGCGAAGAAGGCGATCGTCGGCGGTCACGCCCGCAACGTGATCCTGCTGCTCGGCGACGGGATGGGCGACAGCGAGATCACCATCGCACGCAACTACCACGTCGGCGCGGCCGGCCGACTCGCCATGGACACGCTGCCGCTCACCGGCGAGTACACGACGTACTCGGTGCAGAAGGACGCCCCGTCGAAGCCCGACTACGTCACCGACTCCGCCGCCTCCGGCAGCGCGTGGGCCACGGGCTACAAGACCTACAACGGCGCGATCAGCGTCACGCCCGACGGCAAGCCCCGCACGACGATCCTCGAGCAGGCGAAGAAGGCCGGCTTCAAGACCGGCAACGTCACGACCGCGGAGATGCAGGACGCGACGCCGGCGGTGCTCGAGTCGCACGTCACGGACCGCAGCTGCTACGGCCCCGACGTCACCAGCACCAAGTGCCCGACGAACGCGATCGAGAACGGCGGCCTCGGGTCCATCTCCGAGCAGGAGGTGCGCTTCAAGGCGGACGTGCTGTTCGGCGGCGGCCGCCAGTACTTCGACCAGACGATCAAGGGCGGAGCGGCCAAGGGCAGCACGGTCTGGCAGTCGGCGCAGAAGGCCGGCTACAAGACGCTCGAGAACGCCGACCAGCTGGCGGCCCTGGGCACGAAGACGAAGCAGCCGATCCTCGGCGCCTTCGCCCCCGGCAACCTGGACCTGGAGTACACGGGACCGACGCCGACCGCCAAGGGAACGACGCCGGCGCGCTGCACGACCAACTCCGCCCGCAGCACCTCGCAGCCGCACCTGACGGACATGACGTCGAAGGCGCTGCAGATCCTCGACGCCCGCTCCAAGAAGTCGAAGAAGGGCTTCTTCCTGCAGGTCGAGGGCGCCTCGATCGACAAGCAGGACCACGCGGCCAACCCCTGCGGGCAGATCGGCGAGACCGTCCAGTTCGACCGCGCGGTCGCCCTGGCGCTGGCGTACCAGCGCACCCACAAGGACACGCTGGTCGTCGTGACCGCGGACCACGGGCACACCAGCCAGATCGTGGAGACCGGCACCACCACGCCGGGGGTCACGGCCACGCTGATCACGAAGGACGACGCGGACATGACCGTCAGCTACGCCACGACGGCGGTCCCCGGCTCGCAGCAGCACACCGGCACCGAGGTGCGCGTCGCGGCCAAGGGCCCGCAGGCGGCGAACGTGCTGGGCATCACGAACCAGACCGACCTGAACACCACGTTCCGCCGGGCCCTGGGCGTCTCGCTCACGAAGTAGCGGCGCCGGGAGGGGGTCGGAGGCACTGCTCCTCCGACCCCCTCCTGCCGTTGCCGCACGTCTGCCGCGCTCCCGACCGGCCGGTGCCAGGCTGAGGCCCATGACGGATGCGACGGACGTGCGGCGGGCCCTGCTGGTGATCGACGTGCAGCACGAGTACGTGGACGGGAACCTGCCGATCGCCTTCCCGCCGCTGTCCACCAGCCTGCCGAACATCGAGGCGGCGATCCGCGCGGCGAACGGGGCGGGCGTCCCGGTGCTGCTGGTGCAGCACGTGGACGAGGAGGACTCCCCCGTCTTCGCGGCCGGGTCGCACGGCGCGGCGGTGCTGCCCGCGGTCGCGGACCTGCCGCACGCTGCCGTGCTGACCAAGCAGACCGTGTCCGCGTTCCCGGGCATCGGCCTGGACAACCACCTGAACGGCGTCGACACCCTGACGATCGTCGGCTTCATGACGCAGCACTGCGTGGCCAGCACGACCCGCGAGGCCGCGGACCGGGGGTTGCGCGTGGAGGTGCTGTCGGACGCCACCGGCGCCCCGCCGCTCGACACCCCGCAGGGCGCCTCCAGCGCGCAGGACGTGCACGAGGGCACGCTGCTGGTGCTGAGCAGCGGCTTCGCGACCGTGGTCGACACTGCGACCTGGATCGAGGCGGCGGCCGCGCACGCGTCGCTGCCCGGCCCCGACCTGTGGGCGAGCACCGCGCCGGCGCGCAGGAGCTGACGCCGGGCCCCCGCAGGACCCGATGACCAGGAATGCGACAGCGGACCAGGGGATCCCCTGGTCCGCTGTCGCATTCCTGGTCGGCGAGCCCTAGGCGCGCGAGGCGCGGCGCGGGCCGCGCGGGCGCTGCGACTCGCTGCGCTCCGCCTCGGGGCGCGGGGCGGGCCCGGCGCCGGGCGAGGAGGTGCTGAAGAACACCGACGCGCCGCCGCTGCGCTGACCGCCGCCCGCGCCGCGGCCGCGGCCGCCGGCCGACCCGCCCTGGGCGCCGCCGCGGCCCGCACCGCGTCCGGCGGGCGCGCCGGAGCGCTCGGGCCGGCCGCCGCCGGTGCGCTCCGGGCGACCGCCCGCCGCGCGCTCCTGACGCTGCCCGCCGGACCGCTCGCCGCGCGGCCGGTCGCCGCGCTGCTGCTGCGGGCGCGACTCGGCGCGGGCGGGCCGCTGGCGCTGCTGCTGCACCTGCGGGGCCGCCTCCGGCGCCGGGGTCACCTTCGGGGCGACCTCGCCGACCAGGTCGACGACCTGCTGCGAGCGCTCGGTCACGGGCGTCGGCACGGCCTTGATGCCGGCGGCGCGCAGCAGCACGGCCACGTCGCGCCGCTGCTCCGGCAGCACCAGGGTGACCACGGTGCCGCTGGCGCCGGCGCGGGCGGTGCGGCCGCTGCGGTGCAGGTACGCCTTGTGCTCCGTGGGCGGGTCGACGTGCACGACCAGCGCGACGTCGTCGACGTGCACCCCGCGGGCGGCCACGTCGGTGGCGACCAGCACGCGGATGGAGCCGTCGCTGAAGGCGCCCAGGTTCCGCTCGCGAGCGTTCTGCGACAGGTTGCCCTGCAGATCGGCGGCGGGGATCCCGGCCTGCGTCAGCTGCTTCGCCAGCTTCTTGGCGACGTGCTTCGTGCGCACGAACAGGATGCGGCGGTCGGTGCCGGAGGCCAGCGCCTCCATGACGCGGCGCTTGCCGTCCGCGTCGGCGACCTCGAGCACGGCGTGCGCCATGGTGTCGACCGCGCTGGTGCCGTCGTCGACCGAGTGCGTGACCGGCGAGTGCAGGAACCGGGTGACCAGCTTGTCCACGCCGTTGTCGAGCGTGGCCGAGAACAGCAGGCGCTGCCCGGTCTGCGGGGTCTTCGTCAGGATGCGCGTGACGCCGGGCAGGAAGCCCATGTCGGCCATGTGGTCGGCCTCGTCCAGCACCGTGACCGCGATGTCGTCCAGCACCAGCACCCGCTGGTTCAGCAGGTCCTCCAACCGGCCGGGGCAGGCGACGACGATGTCGACGCCGCCGCGCAGCGCGGTCTCCTGCGGCTTCTGGGAGACGCCGCCGAAGATGGTGGTGACCTTCAGCCCCGCCGCGGAGGCGATGGGCTCGAGCACGGTCGCGATCTGGGTGGCCAGCTCGCGGGTCGGGGCCAGCACCAGGCCGCGCGGGCGACCGGCGCGGCGCGGCGCGGCGGCCGCGGCCAGGCGGGCGACCAGCGGCAGGGAGAAGGCCAGGGTCTTGCCGCTGCCGGTGCGGCCGCGGCCCAGCACGTCGCGGCCCGACAGCGAGTCGGGCAGGGTGGCGGTCTGGATGGGGAACGGCTCGGTGATGCCGCGCTCGGTCAGGGCGCCGAGCAGGCGGGAGGGCACGCCCAGGTCGGCGAACGACCGGGTCGTGGAGTCGGGCGTGGGTGCAGAGGACATGCAGGAGCTCTCGTGTTCGTAGCGGCGTCTTGCCGCGGCGGCGGTGCGATCGATGCACCTGGGACGCGCCGCACACGCTCCGACTCGACCGCTCAGGCGGGAGATCCGGACGTCGTGACGCTCGCGCCCTCGCTGAGAGCGCCCCACGAGTCTACCGTCCGGGCGGCAGCGGTCCGTCCGGCGGCCGCCCGCGCGGGTCGGCGCACCGCGACGGGGTCCGCGCGGCTCGGGTCAGCGCAGGCGCGCCGCGACCTCGCGGGCGGTGCCGGCGGGGTCGACGCCGTGGTCGCGCGACTCGGGCACGACCACCAGCTCGGCGTGCTCGATCGAGCCCGCGAGCCGCTCGGCCGCCCGCACCAGCAGGGGCACGGTGGGCTCCCCGCGCAGCACGGTGACGGGCGCTCGGACCGCCAGCATCGCGGGTGTCGGCGTGGAGACGGCGCGCGTCAACGTCGCGTCGTGGACCGTGGAGGGTGCCAGCGGCAGCAGCCGTGCGAACATCGGGCTGCTGCGGATCTCCTCGATCACGGCCTCGGGCAGCCCGACCCCCTCCCGCTGGAACAGGGTGACGGCGTCACCGGGGCGTCCGGCGTCGACGAGGGCCTGCAGCCGTTCGGGCAGGTCGTCGGCGGGCTCGTCCTCGCCGAAGCGGAACGGGGGCTCGGAGAGGAAGAGGTGCGTCGCGGCCACGCCGTTCGCGGCGGCGAGCAGGGACAGCACCGCGCCGGAGGAGTGCCCGAAGACCGCGGCCGCACCGCCCACCGCATCGACGACGGCGGCCAGGTCCTCCGCCTCCCGCTCAGGCGCGTAGGGAGCGGTGTCGCCGCTGCCCCCGCGGGCCCGACGGTCGAGCACCACGCCGGAGAGGCCCGCCTGCGCCAGCGCGGCGGCCAGCGGCCGGCCGGCGTCGGCGGTGGAGAAGGCCCCGCCGACCACGAGGACGGGGTCGCCGTCCCCGATGCGCTCGAAGGCGATCGGGGTGCCGTCGGCGGAGTTCGTGCGGATCATCAGGGCAGTGCAGCACAGCCGGGCGACCGCCGGCAACGGCGCGACGCGGTCCACCGCTCCGGCCGCGGAGCCGCCCGACGCCGGGCGGCGTCAGCCCTGGAACTGGTCGTCGTCACCGCCGTCCTGCGTGCTGTGACCCGTGGGCCCCGAGCCGTCGGACAGCTGCTCGTCGGTGCCGGTGCCGTCCGTGCCGGCCTGGTCCTGATCGTCCTGGGGATCGCTCATGGTCCGAGACTGCGCCCCGCCGGTGCGCGGCACCGTGCGCCGGCCGTGCGGCAGCCGCGAGCGCCCGTCAGCCGGGCAGACGGCCGAGCAGCGCGGTGGAGCCGGGCGGGGTGATTGAGGTCACGGTGGCCAGGCCCTGCGCCAGCAGGTCCAGGTCGCTGCCCGCGTCCGGGTCGACCTCCCCGCGGGCGAGCGCCCGGCGGACGGACTCGTCCTCGCCCTGCGCATCGGAGGTGGAGGTGTGCACGACGCCGCCGCTGGACAGGGGCGCCTCCGCGAACCGGTGGGGGCCGGGGCTGTTCGGCACGTTGAGGTTCAGCACGGTGCCGGCCGGCTCGGCCATCAGCACGCCGAGCAGGCGGACCGCCGTCGCACCCGCGTCGTCCCACCCCAGCTGGTCCGGGCGGTCGCCCAGGTCCAGCGAGACCGCGATGGCCCGCACGCCGGCGACGCCCGCCGTGAGCGCCGCGCCCGCGGTGCCGGAGTGCAGCAGCACCCGGCCGGTGTTGGCGCCGTAGTTCACCCCGGAGAGCACGGCGTCGGGCAGCGGGCCGAAGGTGCCGCGCAGCCCCAGCAGCACGCACATCGCGGGTGCGGCGTGCACCGCCCAGGCGGTGGCGACGCGGCCGGGCGGCCGCCGCTCCTCCACGGGCACCTGCTCCGCGTCGTCGTCGACCAGGATCGCGGCGCCGCTGCCCGAGGACTGCCGGGCGGGCGCGGCGATCACCACGTCGTGACCGGCGTCGGCCGCGGCCAGCGCGAGCGCACGGATGCCGGGGGCGTCGATGCCGTCGTCGTTGGTGACCAGCAGGCGCAGCCGCCGGCTCACGCTCGCCACGTCCGCAGTGTCCTCGTCGCGCGCATGCACGTCCTCCCGGTCCCGCCGGACGCTACGGCAGCCAGATCGGCGGCAGCCCGGCGTCGGCCGCACCCGCCGATCTCCGCCGATGGGCGGAGCGGTGCGGTCCCGCAGGAGGAGGACCGCCGGCACGCGGTCGGCGCACCATCGGGCCATGACCTCCTCCCCCGCCGTTCCTCGTCCGGCCGCAGCCGACGCCTCCCCGTTCGACGCCTGGGCGGAGTACTACGCCCGCAACCCGAGGCGGCAGCGCGGGGTCGAGGCGGCGGTCGACTGGGCGGCGCCCTGCCGCCTGCCGGAGCCCGCGCGGCTGGCCCTGGCCTGCTCCTTCCAGCGCTTCGCCCTGGGCGAGAGCGGCGACGGCGCTCACCTGCTGCATCTCGCCGAGCGACGCGGCGACCCCGCCTACCTGCAGAGCGTGCGGCTGCTCGTGGCGGAGGAGCAGCGTCACTCGGCGCTGTTCGAGCGCGGCCTGCGGCACCTGGGCGCCCGGCCGCTGCGGGCGCACTGGAGCGACGCGGCCTTCACGCTGCTGCGGCGGTCGCTGGGCCTCGACACCGAGATCGCGCTGTTCCTGGTCGCGGAGACGGTGGCGCTGCCGTACTTCGAGGGCCTGGCCGCCCATCGCGGCGACCCGGTGGTCGCCGGCATCGGCCGCCGCATCCTGCTGGACGAGCGGCAGCACGTGCGCTTCCAGGTCGACCGCCTGCACCTGGACCTGTGCCGGCGACCCGCCCTGCTGCGGCTCGCGGTCGTGCTGCCGTGGGCCGCGGTGGCGGTCACGGCATCCGCGGTGCTGACGGTCGGCCACGCGGCGGCGCTGCGCGAGTGCGGGCTGACCCCCTCCACGGTGCGGCGCCGCGGCCTCCGAGGGTTCGCCGCGGCGCTGCGGCAGGTGCTGACGGGCCCGCCCGAGCGCGTGCTGGGGCCGGACGTCGCCCTGCCGCCGGAGGAGGACGGGGCCGATCCGCGCGGGAACGCCCTGGCTAGCGTGACGGCATGACGATCGAGTACCGCACGTCCCCCGCCGCGTCGATGGACCCGGTGACGCTGTACCGCCTGCTGCAGGTGCGGGTCGAGGTGTTCGTCGTCGAGCAGGCCGCCGCCTACCCCGACCTGGACGGCCGCGATGTGGAGCCGGGCGCCGAGCTGCTGTGGGCCGAGGAGGACGGCCGGGTGCTGGCCACGCTGCGGGTGCTGCACGAGCCGGACGCGATGCGGATCGGCCGGGTCGCCACGGCGGCGGGGGCCCGCAGCCGCGGCGTCGCCTCGGAGCTGATGCGCCGGGGCGTGGAGCGCTGCGGACGGCTGGACCCGGCGAAGCCGATCCTGCTCGGGGCGCAGGAGCACCTGGCCCCCTGGTACGGCCGCTTCGGCTTCGTCGTCAGCGGTCCCGGGTACGCGGAGGACGGGATCCCCCACGTGCCGATGCGACGGCCGGCCCCGTGACGCCGCCGGGGAGGAGCACGGGCGTCACCCGCTTCCTGCTGGTGGTCGTCGCGCTGCTGGTCGCCGCGACGGCGCTGGCGGTCGGGGCCGTCGCCCTGGTCGAGCTGCAGGACCCGGTCTCCCTGGTCGGCGACGAGGGCGGGCCGCTGGACCTGACGCGACCCCTGCTGGGCGTCGCCGTGACGGCGTTCGCATCCGCGCTGGCGGGCCTCGCGGTCGCGGGGACGATCCTCCGTGCGCACCTGCGGTCCTGACGCCCGGCCGTGCCCCCGGTTCGCGGGGGCGGACCTTCCCCGCTCCCCGGCGGTCTGCCACGCTCGACCCCATCCGGCCGCCCGGCCGACCTGGAGGTGCGGCCATGGCACGCGCGCTGCAGCCGTCGCACGTCGTTCCAGCGGCAGCGCCGCGCCGCGCCGCGCGAGCCGCAGCGCGTCCGCATCGGGCGTCGCGCCGACGGATGCGATTGATGCATGACGCCCGCTGACCGGCTCGGCGACGCGCGCGTGCCGCCGACGGCCCCTGCGCGCCCCGGCGCTCCCGCGGACCTGTGGCGGCGGTTCCGCGCGCCGCTGCTGGCCGCGCCGCTCTCCGGCGCCGTGGCGGGCGCCCTGACCGCAGGCGTCCTGCAGCTCGTCGGGTTCGGGTC
>JAKONM010000156.1 GCA_022701925.1 Microbacteriaceae bacterium | reverse complement strand
CATGAAGTCGGGTGCGCTCCGACAGGGTCTCCTGCAGACCGGCCCCGTGCTCCTTGACGTGCAGCAGGACGGCGTGGACCGCGGCCAGAACCAGCGGGTGACGCACGAACGTCCCCGCGAAGAAGGTCGGCGCGACCTCGGGAAACGAGGCATCGCCGTACTGCCAGTGGCCACCGTCGAGGGCATCCATGAATCGGGCCCTGCCGGCGAGGATGCCCACGGGCATGCCGCCGCCCACCACCTTCCCGTAGGAGGCGAGGTCCGCGCGGATGCCGAGCAGGGCCTGCATGCCGCCGGGATGGACGCGGAACCCGGTGATCACCTCGTCGAACACGAAGGCCGTGCCGCTCTCCGCGGTGATCGCCCGCAACTCGCGCAGGAACGGTTCGGCCTCCACGCCGGGATGCCGGCTCTGAACGGGCTCGACGACGACTGCCGCGATGTCCTGCGCGTTCGCCCTGATCCAGTCCAGGCTCCGGGCGGCGAGATAGGGCAGCACGGCCATGTTGCTGACGGCTTCGCGGGGAATGCCGGGTGCGACCGGCACCGAGGCGACCGTTCCGCTGCGGCCGGACGCCTTGACGAGGACTTCGTCGAACTGGCCGTGGTAGTCGCCGCCGAAGATCACGACCGTGTCGCGGCCCGTCAGCGTGCGGGCGACGCGCATGGCGGCCATCACGGCTTCCGAGCCGGTGTTGCAGAAGGTTACCCGTTCGTTGCCGGTGATTTCGGCGAACAGGGCCGCCGCCTCTCCGGCGAGCGGGCTCTGCGGTCCGATGGCGAAGCCGCGCTCGAGCTGCTCGGCGACCGCCTCGGTGACGAAGTCGGGCGAGTGTCCGAACGCCGTCTGCCCGAACCCGTTGACGAGGTCGACGTAGTCGTTGCCGTCGACGTCCCAGATCCGCGAGCCCTTCGAGCGGTCGCAGACGACGGGATAGACGATGTCCTTCCATTCCTGGCGGAAGCCCGCGGCGCTGCGCGGATCGGCCAGCACGGCCCGATAGGTCTGAGTCCTCTCCTTGGAAAGCGGGGTGCGCGTGGTGTAGCGCGCGACCAGATCGTCGATGAAGCTGCGCTGGCGCGGCGTGATCTCCCCGACGGCGTTCGCGCCGGGCCGGTAGAGCCGATGGCGCGAGGACCCCTCGTCGACCGGCGGAGCGGACGGACGCGCCGGCGTCACGGGCGGCGCGGCGTCGGTTTCGGGCGCCGGGGCCGGGAAGGCCGCGACCGCCGCGACTGGAGCAGGCGCTTGGACCGTCGGGGGGACGCCGACGGTGGCAGGGGTCGCTCCCAGCAGACTGCATTGCTGTGCCAGCACGGTCTGCATCGTCAGGAGTTGCGCGTGCAGGAGCCCGTGCAGGGATCCGTCCGCGGGAGCCGACGCGGCGGCGAACGCCGCGGGCATCGCCACGGGAACGAAGCCCGGCGTGGGAGCCGGGGCCGCCGCGGCGATCGTAGCCGCGGGCGTCGGCTGCACCGGCGCGGCGACCGCAGGGGCGACGGGTGCCTGCGGACGGGTCGCAGCGATGTGGTCGGCGAGTGCGGCGAGCGAGGGCAGGGTACTCATCAGCTCGCGGAACGTCAGTTTCACGCCGTACTGCTTGCGCAGCTGGGTCACGAACTGAGCAAGGAACAGCGAATCCAGCCCGTGTTCGAGGAAGGTGCCGTCGAAGCCGCCGGCGTCGATCGTGACGCCTGAGAGCTCTTCGACCACCCCGGCAAGCTCCGCCGCGAGCCCGTTGCGTGCGGCCTGCGCACCCTGATCTGTCGTCTGCGCCATTGTCGTCCGCGCCCCTTCGTCGTTGGTGACCGAATGGTCGTTCCGCTGCCGTCGGTCGGCCGCGTCGAGGACGGCCGTCCGGCGTGCCGGCGCGTCGATCCAATGCCGTCTCCGATCGAACCGATAGGTCGGGAGCGGCAGGCGTCTGCGCCCCGGCCCGCCGACCGCGGTCCAGTCGGGCGCGGCGCCTGCGGTCCAGAGGCGTGCGAGTGCTTCGGCGGCGACGATCCGGCCGTCCGCCTCCTCAACCGGATCCGGCATCGCGTTGATCACGGCCCGGGCGGTGCCGCGCGGCAGGCCGCTCAGGGCGAAGGTCGAGAGCGTGCGGCCGGACCCGAGTTCCAGGAGGACGGAGCCCTCCTGCGCGACCGTCCGGAGCGCGTCCGCGAACCGCACCGTCTCGCGGCAGTGCCGCGCCCAGTAGCCGGGGCTCGTCGCCTGCTCCGGCGTGATCCAGCCGCCGGTGACGCCCGACGCATAGGGCAGGGTCGGCGCACGAAGGGTGATCCGCTTTGCGAGCAGGGCGAGCCCGCCGACGACGGGATCCATCATCGCGGAATGGAAGGCATGGGAGGTGTGGAGGCGCCGTACCCCCACCTCGGCCTCGGCGAGCGTGGCTTCCAGCTCCGCGACCGCCTCGAACGGCCCTGCCGCCACGCAGAGACCGGGTGCGTTGATGGCCGCGATGTCGAGGCTCGCGGGGAGACGCGCCCGCAATTCGGCCTCCGGCAGGCGCACGGCGAGCATCGCGCCGCCCGGCGCGGCCCGCATGAGCCGCCCCCGTTCGACCACTAAGGCGAGGGCGTCCTCGAAGGAGAGTACGCCCGCCAGGCAGGCCGCCGTCAGCTCGCCGACGCTGTGCCCGACCATCGCCGCCGGACGGATCCCCCAGCTCGTCCAGAGGGCCGCGAGCGCGTTCTGGGTCAGGAAGATCGCCGGCTGCGCGACGTGGGTGGGAGCCGGACCCGCGGCGCCCTCGTCCGGTCCGTCGCCGCTCAGGAAATCGCCCACTTCGGCCCGACAGGTCGCGTCCAGGAGAGCGAGGCCGCGGTCGATCGCGTCTCGATAGACCCCCTCGCCCCGGTAGAGATCGCGTCCCATGCCGACATGCTGGCTGCCCTGGCCGGGGAACATGAACACTACCGGAGGGGGCGGAGCATGGGCCTGCGAGCGCGCCGGCCCGGCGCGCAGCGCGGAGATCGCGCCGGGGAGATCGCGGCAGACGACGGCGGAGCGGTGCTCGAAGGCGGTGCGTCCGGTCTGCAGGGTGTGGGCGACGTCGGCGAGATCGAGATCGGGAGTCGCCTCGAGATGATCGGCGAGGCGCAGGGCGGCGGCGTCGAGGGCCTCGCCGGTTCGCGCCGAGAGCGGAAGCAGATGAACCGAGGCCCGATCGGCGGGTGCTCTCACCTCGGACCCGGCGCAGGGGGCCTCT